>JBFYYZ010000267.1:0-3952 GCA_041309745.1 Bacillota bacterium
CCGCCCAGCGTTCTACTTCCGTGCCGGTGCTCTAATGGAAACTTAAGCTCCCGCATGTAGCAGCGGCCAAAGGCTGTTTCTTCCTCGCGCCCTTCACCGGGAAACAGGTGGTCTCTATGTTCCTTTTTCTGCTCTTCAGCGAGTTGACGGCCGCTTTTTAGCTCGCCACTCCGCCGAAAAAGCTCTAAGCGGGACTTGATATCGCGCTTCACTTTAAGATCACTTCAATCAGCCGCAGGGTCGGCTTTTTTTGTGCTTCATAACCATTGCCGACAGCGCCGACACAGGATGGGCAGCCCTCCTGGCAGCGGCAGGAGAGGATTGCTTCGCCGGCAGCCTTAAAAATATTGCGGTAATCACTATAGAGGATCTTACTGTAACCAACACCACCCTGGAAATTATCATAAAGGTAAAGGGTTGGCAGCCCGTTTGAGGGCGACTTCACGTAACTTACGGCGCGCAAGTCGCGCGGGTCGTTCATTAAAAAGAGGGAGGCTACCTGGGGCACCAGGTTGGCGAGGCCGAGCAGCCCTGATTGCACCTCGGCCGGACTCATGCCTTCCAGCACCGCTTTGGTAAAACCAAGCCAGAAAGCGGTGGTGGTCATCTCCGTATCGGGCAGCTTAACAGGGCCGGATCCGACATTTTCATGGGTGTTGAACCTTATTTTCTTAAACATCGAGACCAGCGCGTTTAGGTGCACATCACCGTGAGCGCAGAAAAGATTGCCACTGTTTTCTTCAAATATATCCAGCTCTTTTAGGTTTACATTCAGATTGGCATCGGTAAAATAATCCACATCAACCTGCCGGACAAAGGCTTTTTTCCCATCAAAATCCAGCTTTTCTACCTGGTACTGACTGCCGCCGTGGATGTAGATGGCTTCTTCGTGAACCAGCATCGGGGCGCTGAAGCGGTCAACTTCGCCGATTGTTTTCGGTGTCGGTCCACTGATGTCGGTTATTACAACATTTTCGCGGGCTGCACTGCGCAGGGAAATCTCTTCCGCCGGGTAGGTGTCGTCCATCCAATGATAGCAGCCGTCGCTGAAATAGAGGACGTTATCTTCAGTCAGGAAGTTAAGGACTTCGGTAACATCATTCTTACCGAAGGGCGCAGAATCGCGAAAGGCAAGCTCAAAAGCGGCACAACGGACATGGTTAGCCAGGATTACCGGGTTGTCAGGATCGACTACCGCCCGTTCCGGGCTCCGGCCGAAAAAGTAGTCGGGGTTGGCGACGATAAACTGGTTAAGCGGTTCGCTATTTGCTACCAGCACAGCCAGCGATACTCCGCTGCGCCGGCCGGCTCGCCCGGCCTGTTGCCAGGCGCTGGCGATGGTGCCGGGATAGCCGGTCATAATGCAGGCATCAAGGGCTCCGATATCAATGCCCAGTTCCAGGGCATTGGTGCACACCACTCCCCTGACTTTCCCGCTGCGCAAGCCTGATTCAATTGCTCGCCGCTCGTGGGGCAGGTAACCGCCGCGGTAGCCGCGAATAGCACTCTCCTCTCCCGGCCTTACTTTTATCAGCTGCCGCAAATAGGTCAACAGGACTTCAACAGCGATTCGGCTGCGGGTAAAGACAATGGTCTGGATGTCTTCTGCCAGCAGGGCTCCGGCCAGCTGCCTCGTTTCAAGCAGAGAACTGCGCCTGATGCCGAGATCCGGGTTGACCAGAGGCGGGTTGTAAAGGATAAAGTGTTTTTCGGCGCGCGGAGCTCCATTCTCGGCGATGACCGTTACCTCATCCTCAATTAGCATCTCGGCCAGTTCACCCGGATTGGCGATTGTTGCCGAACAGAGAATAAAGCGTGGGTCTGCTCCGTAAAAAGCACAGATTCTTTTCAGGCGGCGGATCACATTAGCTACATGGCAACCAAAAACGCCACGGTACTGATGCATCTCGTCGATCACAATGTACTTAAGGTTGTGGAACAGTTGGGTCCATTTGGTATGGTGGGGCAGGATTCCTGAATGAAGCATATCGGGGTTGGTGACCACGATATGGCCGCTCTTGCGGATTAACTGGCGTAACCCCGGTTCGGTGTCGCCGTCATAAGTATAGGTTGTAAGGGTTGTTTCAAGCCCGGCAGTCAGGTCGCGTAGTTCTGCAACCTGGTCCTGGGAGAGGGCCTTGGTAGGGAAGAGATAGAGGGCCCTGCTTGACTGGTTTTTAATGATCGAGCTTACCACCGGCAGGTTATAGCAGAGGGTTTTTCCCGATGCCGTCGGGGTTACAATCACCGTATTTTTACCGGCCGTGACAGCCTCGATCGCTTCAGCCTGGTGACTGTAAAGTTGATCGATGCCCCGCTCTTGCAGTGCTTTTACCAGGGCCGGATCCAGTTGTTCCGGAATATCGGCAAAGCGGCCTTCGCTTTCGGGAATAACCTCCCAGCGGGTCACATTACTCATTAAAGCTCGGTCTTCCCGCCATTCTTTCAATAAAGTAGCAAGTTCTTTCATCCGTTATTCCCGCCTTAAACATCAGTTTGGTATACAATAAGTATATTCGATGCAAAATATAATTATCCTACCTGGCAGGCAAAATCGCTGTAAAAAGTAAAGGAATTAAGGCGTTTCTGAAGAATATGGTAGGTGATAAAGTAGTTTGCCAAATCACGGATTGCTCCGGGATTTATGGCTACTCCGATTTGTGGGCAAATAAGTAGGTTTTTAATTATTATAAATAACGGAGGAAAGCATTATGCGCAAAGGATGCCCCTATGGAAGTCACCGGGTTATTGAGCCGAAAGGCCTCTTGCCCCAGCCGGCCTGGCAGATTGATAATGATATGGAGATTTATGACAATGAGGTCTTGATTGATGTCGAGGTTCTGAACATCGATTCGGCCAGCTTTACCCAGATTGAAGAAGAAGCAGGCGGTGATGAAGCCCGCATCGCTGAAATAATGACCGGGATTGTAGCCAAGAGAGGCAAGCATCATAATCCGGTGACCGGTTCCGGCGGCATGCTGATCGGCAAGGTGGCACAGATCGGGCCTAACTGGAAAGGCAAAACGCCGCTCAAGGTGGGAGACCGCCTGGCAACGCTGGTTTCACTCTCGCTGACACCACTGAGGATTGATAAAATCAAAAAAATCTACAAGGATATTGACCAGGTGGAAATTGATGGTCAGGCTATCCTGTTTGAAAGCGGAATTTACGCCGTGCTGCCAGCTGATCTACCCCAGACCCTTTCGCTGGCGGTGCTGGATGTAGCCGGGGCGGCTGCCCAGACAGCCAAACTGGTCCGGCCCGGCGATAAAGTGGTAATTATCGGGGCCGGGGGTAAATCAGGGCTGCTCTGCCTCTTTGAGGCGAAGAAAAGAGCCGGCGTCACCGGTCAGGTTATCGGGATTGCCCCGCGTGAAGTGAGTAAAAAAAGAGCCGAATCGACCGGCTACTGTGACCAGGTATTAATGGCTGACGCCTCTGACGCAATTGATATTATGCACAAGGTGGATGAAGCTACTGGTGGAGCGATGGCCGATGTGACCATCAACTGTGTCAACATCCCTAATACCGAACTTTCTTCAATCCTTGCTACCCGTGATGGCGGGATTGTCTACTATTTTAGTATGGCAACCAGCTTTACCGCTGCCGCCCTTGGTGCTGAGGGTGTAGGCAAGGATGTGACCATGATTGTCGGCAACGGTTACACTAAGGACCACGCAGCTATCTCTTTGAATATCATGCGTGAAAGCCCGGTTTTGAGGAAAATCTTTGAAGAACTCTATACTTAGAAAGCTTAAGTGTGTTTAGCCTGGCACAGGTAATTATTGACTGTAGCCGGCAGGAAAGGGGTATACTAGGTGACTAATTCTGAAAAAGTAATGCTCCGGATCCGAATCAGCGAGCAGGAGGTCCATTATGCTGGTGGCCTCGTTGACGGCGCTTTTATTCTGAAACTTTATGGGGATGTGGCTACCGAGCTGTTGATCCGTAA
>JBFYYZ010000268.1:0-5249 GCA_041309745.1 Bacillota bacterium
TTCTTTGGCTAATCGATGCAGTTCTGCTAAGGTTAGTTCCTTAAGTTTTACAATTTCCACTTTCATACACCACCTAAAATTTTAATTTCCTCCTGCTTTGAAGAGCATATAAATCGTTGCCAGGTAAGCAAAAAATACTAACATGGTATCAAAACCAACCCTGGCAAACCGTTTTTCTGATCGGTAGGTTAGGCCGAAGATGATGATCGTGCTCATTATGATTACCATGACTGCCGAAAGCAGATGCTGACCTGATACTGCTTGCAGCAGCGGACCTTTGAAGTAGAAAAGATCGGCCAGAGCGATGATAAAAAGATTAAAAAAGTTGGCTCCGAAGATATTAGCAACGGCCATATCAAGATAACCGAGACGCACAGCAGTGATCGTGGTCACCGTTTCCGGCAGCGAAGTGCTGATTGCCAGCAGGATCGAACCGACAAATGTCTGCCCGAGACCGGTTTCAACTGCAATCCGGTCGGTTGCATCGGTCAGGAACACCCCGGCAAAGATAATCAAACCAGCCGCCAAGGCAAAGTTGAGCAGGGCTTTTCTGGTAGTTGTCCGATCTTTTTCCTCTGCTGCGACCTCTGCTTTACCGGAAAGCTGCGGCATATTTTTCTGCTCGTAACGGAAGATAAACCTGCTGCCCAGAACATAGACCAGAATGATTAATAGAGTTTCAAAGCCAATCCAGCCAAAAACTGCGGTAAAAAGACCGGTGACCGCCATAGCAGCAAGGCAGATCGTAATAATGCTTAAGCTCGCAACTATGGTGTGGCCCTTGTTGATGCGGGCGGTTAACGGGCCGCGGCCTTCCACCAGATCGATAACCGCCAAAAGCGACAGGTTATAAAGACAGCTGCCCAGGATGTTGCCAAGTGCCAGGTCCGGGGCGTTGATCATGACCGCCCTTAAAGTAGTAACCAACTCCGGCAGTGAAGTCGCCAGGGGAAGCATCAACGCTCCGGCCCAGGCCGTTCCGATCCCGGAATTTTCGGCCACTGTAGCTGCGTTTTTAGTAAGCTTGGTTCCGGCAAAAACTATGATAGCGGCACAAACTACAAATTGTAACCAGTGGTTGGTCATAGAGCTCCTTAAGAGTATTCAATTATGGCTCTGATATTTTGATTTTATGGTTTAAAAGCAGAAACCAAAAACTTATGCCTGAAGAGGATCTGATTAATCGTCAACTGTTAAAATGACCATGGAATAGTATTTTTTGCACCTGGAAGTAAGTAATTGTTATTCTGGTTGCAATATATTCTCTATTGACTTAAACAATCCTGCTTTTTTTTAAAAATATTTAAATCATTTTATGGATAGAGGCCAGTGATAAAGGGGTTCGTCTGCTCTTCCGCTCCGATAGTTGTGGCTGGTCCGTGACCGCAATAAACTACGGTTTCCGGAGACAGGGTCATCAGCTTTTCTTTTATGCTTTTCAACAATGTTTGATAGGAGCCGCCAGCTAAATCGGTGCGTCCGACTGAACCGGCAAAAAGGGTATCCCCACAGAAAACCAATCCGCTGCCGACCAGGGAAACACCGCCCTCCGTGTGCCCCGGGGTATCGATTACTGCTAAAGTTTGCTTGCCAAATTCAATGATGTCCCCTTCTTTAATAAAACGGTCCGGGGCAGGTTGTTTCTTAAGGACCAGCCCTAACCCGAAACCAGGGTTATGATAAACCGCCAGATCCTTCTCTGAGAGGAGAATCGGCACCTGGTATTCCTCTTTTAGCTTACCGTTGGCACCGATATGATCAATATGGCCATGGGTGTTAACTATCGCTCTGATTTTTAGCTGCTCTTTCTCAATCCGGGCAATAATCCTTTTAGCATCGGCTCCGGGATCGATGATTATAGCCTCTTGCGTTAAGGCACAGGAAACGAGGTAACAGTTGGTGGCAAACATGCTTACAGTGACCGTTTCTAAGTTGATCATTTTCTGCTATCCTTTCCAGGCGAGACCTTTTTCAATCGCAGTTAGCAGCTGGGTGAGATTATCTGTTGTGGTTCCAATTAGGTGGCGTAGCTCAGGATCGCCAATCATCAACAGCGGAACCTCATTGCAGGTATGATCGTTGACTGAACTGTCTTCCAGGTTGCCGTGATCGCTGCAGACCATTAAGAATGTATCACCCGGATCGACCTGCTTGGCGAGGGTTCCGAGAAACCGATCAAGGGTATCGATTACCTGCCGGGCCTGTTCACTTTCACCCTGGTGACCGGCCAGATCGCTTAAAAAATATTCAAAGAGACAGAAGTCATAGTTACCGCTCATCGCTAACAGGCGCAGTGCGCCTTCTTCCGGGGTAATCTGCGGCAGGTCGTAATCCTGATTGATCAGCAGGCTGTTGGTTATATCCATGTAAACTGCGCCGCCACTTTGTAAATCTACAAGGCTGAAAAAATTTAAACCGCCATAATAGGTAATCAAAGTGGAACAGGAGTAATGTTCACCGGGCAAACCTTTCGCCAGCAGCTCAAAAAACTGGGGGCGATAGGCATTGGCAAAGCAGACCCGGTAACCAGTCTGCTGAAAGCGCCTGAAAAGGCCTCTTAAAGCCAATAAACCCCTCAATTTAAAGTTCGGCAGCCCATTTAAATGGCTCCCCAGGTAGGCAGAAGCGTTGATCCCGGTAAAAATTGCGGCCTGTCCTGTTGCGCTCTGAGGCAGACCGGGAATGCCCAGGGTAGCATCAAGACCCAGAAGGGTGGCCTGACTGCCGCTAAAACCTGCCGTTGTAGCAGTAAAACGCCGCCCTTCCAAAATGGTATCCAAACCAGGGGTTTTGAGAGCAAAGAAGGGATTTTCTGCAGCATCAGCGCCTAAACCAACCCCGTCAATGAACAATAAGATCAGCTTCAATACCAGTTCTCCAGTTTACCTGTGCCCGGTTTAAGGCTCAACCGGTTCAATTGGTTCGGCATCTTCTTCCTGTTCCGTATCTTCTTCGTCTTCTGTTTCATCAATTTCCGGAACATCCTGGACGATCGGCAGTGAATCCGGTCTTTCACCAAGGGTTATCGCAGCTTCCAGCCGCTCCCCTTCCCGGTAATACTCAACTGTTACAGTGTCTCCCGGATAATATGAAAAAAGAGTATCAAACAGCAGGGCCAGGTAATAGATCTCTTCCCCGTTAATCGAAACAATGATATCGCCGCGCTGCAGACCAGCCCTTTCAACTGCACTGTCCGGCGCAATATCGCGTATCAGCACACCCCTTTCGGGTTGTTCTTCACCATACTCAAGCCAGTCTTCGATAATAACACCAAGGTGGGGTCTTCTGACCTTGCCTTGTTCTAATAGATCTTTGACCACCCGCTGCACCGTGTTACTGGGAATTGAAAGACCGATGCCCTCTACACCAACAAGGGAAATCTTGGCCGTGTTGATGCCAATTGTTTCACCCCGGATATTAACTAGCGGCCCGCCGCTGTTGCCGGGATTGACCAGAGCATCAGTCTGGAGAAAGGTATAGGCGTAATCGGTACCCGGAACTCTGACCTGTCTTTTAACCGCGCTGATAATCCCTGCTGTTACCGACTGCTGAAAATAACCGAGCGGGTTTCCGAAAGCCAGCACTGTTTCACCAACTTTGGTCTGAGAAGAGTCTCCAAATACCACATGCTTTAGATCATCCTCATCAATCTTCAGCACAGCCAAATCGGTCAGGGGATCCTGCCCAATCAGTTCTGCATCATAAAGACCCTTGCCCGGGATCATAACAGAGATCCGTACAGCACCTTCAATAACATGATGATTGGTAACAATATAGCCGTCTGCAGCTATGATTACGCCAGACCCTGACTCAACTTCCTCCATAACTCCTACCAGATCCCCAGAAAGAGATAGATGTTTGTTCACACCGACAACAGCCGGCATCACTTGTTCAACCACTGCGATCAGACCCGGTCCTTCTTCGCTGAGAGTGGGCGGCACAATCACAGCATTGTTCTCCTCTGCCGGTGGCTGTACGACTTCAGTCTCTGGTGCCAGATAAAAAGTAAATAGCGAGTAAATCAAAGCCGCACCGAGGATAATACCCAGTACAGCGAATGATAAGTAACCAATAAAAGTCCAAATACCGCCTTTGCGATCATGCTTATTGCTATCATGTTCGTTTTCCATGGAGCATCCCTCCTAAATACATATTATACCAGTTGCAGCTGCCTGAAAAAGCGGCCCTCAATTAATGTGTAATCCACTTTTTAGTCTGAACCCCCGACAAGCTGATCGTTTTCGTCAGCTCTGGTTCTGCGAATCGTGGCTCCCAGCTGTATCAACTTTTCTTCGAATTGCTCATATCCGCGATCGATGTGCTCAACATCGCTGATCGTACTTTCCCCATCGGCGATCAAGGCAGCAATCATCAGGGCAGCACCGGATCGCAGATCCGGCGCACTGACCGGGGCACCGGTAAGCGCTTCGCCGCCCTCAACCAGAGCAGTCCGTCCCTCTACCTTAATCCGGGCGCCCATCCTGATTAGTTCATCAACATGGTTATAGCGGCCGTCGAATACATTTTCCGTAATCACACTCAAACCGCTGGCAGTGGTTAAGAGAACCATTGCCGGCGGCTGCAGGTCGGTTGGAAATCCCGGATAGGGAAAAGTTTTTAAATCAGATGGCTTTAACTCTGCTTTTCCGCTTACCGTGATGCTTTCCGGCTCTACCAGAACCTCGACCCCGGTTTCCCTTAACTTGGCCGTTATCGCCTCTAAGTGTTTCGGAATCACTTCCTCAACGGTAACCGTTCCTCTTGTAGCGGCTGCAGCCAGCATAAAAGTACCTGCTTCAATACGATCTGGAATAATCGTATGCCGAGCACCGGTTAATTTCTTCACCCCGTCAATGCGGATCACATCTGTTCCGGCGCCCCTGATTGATGCGCCCATAGCGTTCAAGAAGTTGGCCACATCTACTATCTCAGGTTCTTTGGCCACGTTTTCTAAAATAGTTCTTCCTTCAGCGGTTGCAGCAGCAAGCATCAGGTTAATAGTCGCCCCGATAGTGACAACATCAAAGTAGATCCTTGCTCCTATAAGTTTGTCAGCCGTCAGCGTGATCATTCCGTGCTCGATGTTTATTTTTGCTCCGAGAGCGGAAAAACCTTTAAGGTGCTGGTCAATCGGACGCGGACCAAGATCGCAGCCACCGGGTATAGGCACCTCCGCCCGGCCAAAACGGCCCAGAAGCGAACCCATGAAATAATAGGAAGCACGCATTTTTTTTACCAGGTCATACGAA
>JBFYYZ010000269.1:0-3671 GCA_041309745.1 Bacillota bacterium
CTTTAAAGCCATAATCTTTTACGAGCATAACACTTGTATGCCCATGCCCGCTTCCGAGGTCACAGACGAGACTTCCGGTAGGGATTTTATGATTTAGCAGCATTTCTTCCTGCAATTTAAATGGGTTAGGCCCCATGGCCGTAGCCAGTAATGTGGGGTTATTATACTTTTGGCTTATTGGATACTCCATGGTAATTGCTCCTTAGCTTATCTTTTACCTAAATTCCGCGTCAAATCAAAAATTCCTTTTTTTAGCATTTATTGTGTGGAATCCAGGTGTCTTTTCGAGTAGCGTACATATTTAGTTTTATTACGGCCGATAGGAATTGAAAAACTGATAGAGAAATTAAGACACACGAATAGCCTCAAGAGTGATCGTAATAAAGAGCGAGGTGTTTAGCATGCCATCAGTCAGGCGAAGTTTACCTTGGAGTGTTTATGTCTTAATGGGCACTGTTATCTTTGGAATTGTGATGAGCGTCGCTTTCAGTAATGGACTCACCACTCTTTTACATGAACCGCTAATGACCCCTGATGCCTGGCTAGAGAGCCATCCTTACTTACAAATTGGCAATCGCATTGTGAGCGAGCCCAGCTCATCGATACTCATATTGCTGCTGGCCATCCTTTATCTGCGCGTTGCTATTCTGTTCTTTCGGGGGTTTGATGGCCAGCAATCCCGCCTCTGGTGGGGCATTTTTATGCTTCTCTTTGGCCTCGGGGCAATCCTGGCCGGGGTTAGTTACCAGGCATTCAGTTTTGAGCTTAAGTGCCGGGGTTTTGATTATTGTCTGTGGACCAGTTGGTGGGAAATCGGCTACATGATCTGCACCGTGGCCGGAGTGGGCGCTGCTTTTATTGCTGCTGCCTATGCCGTTTTATCACTGATGGCAAGGTTATTTTGGACCGCTTATGCCCTGGCCAGCACCTTAATTTATAGTGGGGTGGTTTCTTTCGGGATAATTTCTGCCGATCGGTTTCTGATCTCTTTTGAGATGATGATCATCTTTGTTTTTGCCGGTTTCCTCGCCATTGCCGTTAACTTAATCTGGCAGTATCGTAAAACTAAGAATCCACTGATTTTGAAAATATTAAAAGTTGGGGTTTTGTTGATAGCGGTAATCGTTATCTATTTTATCGGCCTGACCTCCGGCTACGCTGCGCTTTTTTGGGCAAGGGGTATCTGGTTTAATGCCAATGATTTACTGCATGTACTATTGTTTGGCTGGGTTCTATACAGCTATAACATGCTGCATTATACTCTTCGGGATGCATGAGAAGGGAAGTTCAACGATGAAAGCTGAAAAATCGCATGGCGTCGGTGAGCGGATGTTTGGGGTACTGCCCCGCCGATTTACGATGACCGCTCTTTTTATTATCTGTTATTTCGTGATCCATCTGAACTTCCAGTATAACTACTGGCTAACAGAGGATCGCGATATTTTCGGCAAGTATGAAGTTGCAGGCGAACTATTCGAAGAAGCTGAGATAGCAAAAGATGTTTATTTTACTAAAGCAACCTGGATGATTGCCCTGGTATTATTGATGGTGATGGGCATGCACTTCCGATCGGCTATCGCCTACTCCTTTATGCTCTACAGCTTGCAACTGCTGGTCCTCTTCCCGATCCGGACTTATACGATCCTCAACCTCCTTTTAGCTGTTGGCTTAGTTACTGAGGATATAATCGATAGAACAAAGGCTGCAAAAGCAAAGAGGTTAGCTGAAGAGCAGTTATCTCTTTGAAGGAGGGGATTGGTTGGTTAAGCCACAGCAAACCCCGGTTGCAAAGCCCCGGACCAGAAGACCGGGATTAGTTGCAGCCCTGCTGTGCATGGTGGCTGCTGCCGTAATTATCGGGCTCGCCTACCGTTTATTTTTTCCCGGAGCAGCCTTTTTCTTTTTTACGGTGCTAATTCTGGGGCCCGCGATTCCCCTGGTTCCCGGCCTGCTGCTGCGGCGACGCCGCAGCGCCTGGCGCTTTGCTGCTTACGGGCTGAGCGCCGCCCTGGCTTTGGTGATTTTAATCGGGGGAGGCCTGAGGCTGGCGCAGGCTTTTTATTGGGTCAACCACCATCCCGATGATTACGGCGATTACCAGATCACAGGCGGCCTCTTTGACGGGGAAGCTACAGTCAAACCGGATTTAGTGGAGCGCGACAGCTACCAGACCATTATGCTGACCTACCGCGCCGGAGCTGAAGGTCTGGGCGAAGGCGGCGGGCTGATCCTGCGCCTGGGCCAGGTGATCTCCGTCGGTGGAGAGCCGCGCTTCTACGACTGCTTCTACCAGGATATGTGGGAAGAAACCCTGCAGGTAGACAATCCTTTAGAACAGGGCTACGTCTCGCTCAGAGCGCCGGAGGGCCTTGAGTTTTCACTGAGCAAACCGCCTGCTCCGCCCCACGGACAATTTCTCTTTTACACCTTTGCCCTGGACGCGGCCCGCTACCGGCAGGATCCGTCGGAACCAAACTATCTGCCGTTAAATACAGTACGGCGCCATGAAATTCATCTAAAGCTGGAGCAGGGTGCCCTGTTACCAGGGGACGAGCTGACCCTGATTTTGGGAGACAAGAGCGCAGGAGGGCCTGGTTGGGCCATGCCTGCCGGGGCGGCGGCGGTTGATCTGGTGCTGTACGCTGATCCTTCGGGAAAAGGGCTTTTCCGGATGATCGAAAGTGTTGCAGCCCTGCAGACCGGCGGCAATGCAGCAACTGCCCTGGAGCTGCTGGCGCCGGCGACTCCGGCTATGGGTGAAAAGTTCACATTTGTCGTTCGCGCTTTGGATGATGACGGGTTCCTCTCCCTGCTGCACCGGGGCGCGATTGAACTACTGCCTGCGGATGGGGTAACTTTTGACACAGACAATTATACCTTTTCCGCCGCTGACCAGGGGGCCGCGCTCCTCACCGCCGTGGTGCACAAACCGGGTCTTTACCGCCTCCGGGTGCGGGATCAGGCTACCGGGCGCATTTACACCGGCAACCCCATGCTGGTAGACCCGGATCTGGAAAGTAAAATTTTCTGGGGCGACCTGCACCGGCACAGCACCCTGGGAAAGGATGCCAACCTTACACCGACTGATGTTTACCAGTACAGCCGCTTGGTAGATTTATTGGATTTTGCTTCCTTAAGTGAACACGATTTCTTCGATTACTGGGGGCTGCCGCTGGCCCCGGAGGAATGGCGCTCTCTACTGGAGATTAACGACCAGCATAACATCCCCGGTCAATTTGTCGCAATTAACGGGTATGAGTGGAGCAACCTGCGCCAGGGGCACCGCAATATCTACTGGGCGCCCGACGAGACCCTGCGGCTGTACCCCTATTCAGAAGCAACCACTGCGGCGGAGCTGCAGCAGGCCTTAGTTGAGAGCCGCTGCCTGGTAATCCCCCATCACAGCGCCTGGCGTTTTATGCATGCAAATATCCCCTACAATTGGGGTGATCCTGGCTGGGAGCAACAGCGCCTGGTGGAGATTTACTCCAAACACGGCAGTAGTGACCACTTTCACGGCCCTTACCCCATACACCACGACGAAACCCCTTTCTTCGTCTATCTATTCGGGGCAAAGAGCAACCGCGCTTATGAGGGATCGGGTTCTTATGTTCGGGAAGCCCTGGCGGAAGGTTACCGCTTCGGCTTTACTGCCGGCAGCGACAGTCACT
>JBFYYZ010000270.1:0-3318 GCA_041309745.1 Bacillota bacterium
CCCTGCGATAGAGGTGGCGAGCAAAACTCCCATTATAATTTCCAAAATGCCTTCCAGAACATTGGCTCCACCCGTCCTGGCACCGAAATAGTACTGACCAGCAAGGCCGCCTGCACCATGACAGAGCGGCATGCCCCCGAAGAAGGGAAAAGTCAGGTTCATTAAGCCCATATTCAGGGAAAGTCGTTGTTCACTAACCGGGTTTTGGGGAAAATAAGATTTTATCAAAGAAGAAGTAGAAATCACTGCATTGGTTGCCGTCAGTGGAATTTGGGCAAATCCGGCCAACACCAGAGCTTCCCAGATCTGAAGCGGTTTAAATAATGTAACATGCGGTAAAGATAAACTGATTTTTTGCACTGTAGTAAGATCACCTCTAACGAACATGATGCCAATGCCTATTATGATCAAGACGATAGCAGCTGGAGCATAACGGTTATTACGCAGCAGCATAATGATCATGATTGAAGCTGCGGCAAGGACCCAAGAAGATGATGCCATTTTAACTGCTTCAATTGCCAGCATCAGCCCCAGCGCTACCTGGATGCCACGTATTACAGATATTGGTGTTACCTGTGCAATGTATTTCATCAATCCGGTTAGAGCCATAAAAAACCAGATCAACCCCATGCCAAAAGCCGAAGCATAGACAAGTGAAGGTTCCCACTGTTGGGCTATGGCTACTACTGCCAGTACTTTCATCGGTTCAATCGGCATCGGCAACCGGTAGACTAAGCCGGTAACAATATTGGCAAGACCCATGGTTACTAGCAGCCCCGCCGGGGTAAGGCCGCATACGGCAATGTAGCCGATTGCCAGCGGCAGGAGTGTACCAAAATCACCCATTGCCCCAGCCATTTCCCTTAGACTGAACTCAAATGAATTAATTTTCATTTATGTTTAAACCGAAAAAATTATGATCATCATTAATAGATCATGCGCCCTTCAATAAAAGCTTTTGTCTGTTTTTTTTCAGGCTTTGAGAATAGCTTTTCGGTAGGTCCCATTTCCACAATTTTGCCCTCATTAATGAAAATTACCTGATTTGCAATACGCCTGGCTTGAAATATATTATGGGTAACCATGATTACCGTAATATTCTTTGCTTGGGCAAGGTTAGTAATCATATCTTCGATCAATTCAATATTACCGGGATCGAGGTTTGCTGTAGGTTCATCCAGTAACAGCAGCTCCGGCTCAAAAGCCACCGCTCTTGAAATAGCCACCCGCTGAGCTTCGCCACCGGAAAGAGTATCTGCTCTTCTGGAGGCAAACTCCTTCAGGCCAACCTGCTCAAGCAATGAATCTACACGTTCTTTGATCATTGCCTTTGGAAAACCGCGAGCTTGTAGACCAAAGGCGACATTATTCCAAACAGTATCTTTAAATAGCAGAGTCTGCTGAAAAACCAGGGCCATCTTACGCTGTAACGCTAATTTATCTGTTCCGTTAACCGGCGCTGGTTGACTATTGTAAAAAAGTTCTCCACTGCTGGGGCTGGTCAAAAGGTTAATAATTCTTAACAAAGTACTCTTGCCCGAACCGCTAGGTCCAATAATTCCATAGATACATCCTTTGGTGACCAGTAGATGATCAACTTTAAGTACTTCTTTATCATATATTTTATTTACTGCTTTCATCTCAAGCAAGACGGTATCGCAGCTAATTGCTTTTCCCTCCCCGCTGGATGTTGTAAAGAATTGAATTCACGATAAATGAGATCATGAGCAGGATCAAACCTAAACCAATAGCAAGTTCAAAGTTGCCTTTTCTAGTTTCTAGGACGATAGCTGTGGTCATTACCCGGGTATGGCCTTCAATATTGCCGCCAACAATCATTACCGCGCCTACTTCAGCCACAACCCGGCTAAAACCGCTGATAATTGCTCCAAAGATGGCATAACGTGATTCTTTTATCACTGTCCAGGCGGTTAACACCGACCCTGCACCCAGGGAGCGGGCAGTTTCTTCAACCTCACCGCCCTTAGCCCTAATGCCAACCATAGTCAAACCGATTACGATAGGAGCAGAGAGAAAAACCTGCGCAATGATCATTGCCATTGGGGTGTAGAGTAAACTTAAAATACCTAGCGGCCCTTGTCTGGAGAGGATAAGAAAAATAATGAGTCCTGCTACTACCGGTGGCATCCCCATTAAGGTAAAAATAAGTTTGTTAAAAAAACGGGTTTTCTTTTCGCTTTTTAATCCCAGCAGAGCTCCCAGCGGTACTCCGATTAAAGTTGAAATGGCGATCGCGGTAATTGAGACCCTTAGCGACAGTAAAACTATGGTTATCAAGTCAGGGTCAACAGATATTATCAGGCGAATCGCTTCCAGTAATCCTTGATAAAGTCGGGACAAAATTATTCCTCCAAATATTATTATAGATTACTTTGGCGTCAGAAAACTTTATAAAAAGGCGGTTAGGTTGGATTTCTTAAGCAAGTCTTCTCTTGAAAATTGAGGAGCTTCCGGTGAACCGGAAGCTCCTCTCCAACTTCTTACTCTAAGCCGTAACCGGGGAAGAAAAGGGTCTCGCCATTTACCTGATAAGAGTTGATTAGCTCTTGGCCTTCTTCAGACATCAGGAAATTAACGTACATCATGGCATAATCATATTTTACGCCTGGATGCATATCAGGGCTCACAGCCATCACACCATACTGGTTGAAGAGTACGGGGTCACCCTCGAGCACAATAACCAGATCAACTGTATCTTTCATCGCAACGTAAGTACCACGGTCAGTTATGGTATAACCGAGGCGTTCGTCGGCGTGCCTGATCGTATCGCCCATACCCTGGCCAATTGATTCATACCAGTCACCAGCGGGCTCAACACCAGCTGCTTCCCAAAGGCGAAGTTCCATGCGGTGGGTGCCCGAATCATCGCCCCGTGAAGCGAAATTCGCGCCGCTGGCGGCGATTAACGCCAAAGCTTCAGCTGCTGTAGTAACATCACCCACACCTGCCGGATCATCGGCCGGACAGATGAAGATAAAGTCGTTATACATTACATCAAAACGATCGACAAAGTAACCTTCATCGACTCCCTCAAGCTCAGCTTTACGATCGTGAACAAGCAATACATCTGCATCCCCGCTGCGTCCTGTTTCCAAAGCAGCGCCGGTACCCTGTGAGACTACGCGCACTTCAAGCCCTGTTTGTTCTTGAAAGATCGGGTTTAAAAAGTCGAGCAGCCCCGAATCGTAAGTGCTGGTAGTCGTCGCTAGAATGATAAAATCATCAATTAGCTGAACTTCTTCTTCCGGGGCAGGTTCAACTTCCTCCGGTACAGCATCCGGGGCGCAACCGGCTATA
>JBFYYZ010000271.1:0-2973 GCA_041309745.1 Bacillota bacterium
AGACAGCTGAAAATCTTAGAAATTACCGTGATCAGCTTTTTACCGGGCGCGACCTGATTACTCTCAGGCGGGATGTACCGCTAGATTTAAACCTGGAAGCTTGCCGTTTCCGCGAGCCTGATTATGATCTTTTAATGCTGCTTTTCGAACAGCTTGAATTTAAAAGCCTGATCAACCGTCTTAAGGCGAACAGGGTTGATCACGGTGAATTGCACAAGGAACAAATAAATTGTTACAATGTCGAAGAGATTGCAAATATAGCTGGATTAGAAGCGCTACTTGGCTCTCTTCAGAATAATTCACAATTGGCCATCTGTTGTGAACCGGAAGCAGGCCGCCCCTATTGGCAACAGCCCCTAAAATTTGTGGCCCTGGCTCTCGCCCGGAACAAAGGCTATAATCTGAGTTCGGATATGGCTGCGAAGAAGGGCACAGAAGTTGTTAGCATGCTTTCTGCTCTCGACGTCAGGGGTATTTATCTTTTAGTTCACAACAAAAAGTATATTGATCACCTGTTTCTGAAAAGCAATCTGCCGCTTCCGGCGGTGGCGTTTGATGTTCAGTTGGCAGCTTACCTGGCTGATCCGGCTGCAAACAGTTATGATCTGAGTGACCTTTTGCAGAGATATTTAGGTTTTACTACTGATTGTGTCCTTGATCCTAAGAAAAAGGGTTTTGATCGGCAGCATTTTAACGAACTAAAGGCCGAAACAGCCCGTAATCTTTTCTTGCTTCAGGATGAGCTAAATGCTGTGCTGGCAGAACAGAAACTAGGGCCCCTGCTTTATGATTTGGAGCAGCCCCTGGCCTCAGTTCTGGCCAGGATGGAAAGACGGGGCATAAAGGTTGATGCTGAATACCTGCGTACCCTTTCAGTAGAGATCAAGAAGCGGCTATCAGATCTGGAGAATGAAATCTATGAGCTTGCCGGTGAGAGCTTCAATATCAATTCGCCCCAGCAGCTGGCCACCATTCTTTTCGACAAGCTTGGCTTACCGGTATTTCGAAAAACTAAAACCGGGCGTTCAACCGATGTTCGGGTTCTTGAAGAGTTGGCCGATCAGCACGATATTGCCGGCCTGCTGATTAACTATCGTCAGTTGGCGAAGCTGGAGGGAACTTACCTCACAGGTCTTGTTGATCTGGTTGATCAGCAGGAGCAGAAGATTTACACTACCCTCAACCAAGCTTCAACTGCCACCGGTCGCCTGAGCAGCAGCGATCCAAATCTGCAAAATATCCCGATCCGTCTTGAAGAGGGCCGGAAGATTCGTCGCGCCTTTATTCCCACCGGCGAGGGTAAAAAATTTCTTGCTGCAGACTACTCACAGGTTGAGCTGCGTATTTTGGCCCATTTATCTGGTGACCCGATCCTGGTTGAAGCTTTTCAAACCGGACAGGACATTCATCGACGCACAGCCGCCGAAGTGAACCGCATTAGCCTGGAGGCAGTGACCCCGCTGATGCGCGATAAAGCAAAAGCGGTAAACTTTGGCATCATTTACGGCTCCAGCGATTACGGGCTCTCTCAGGGATTGAGGATTTCGAGGGCTGAAGCCAAGGAATATATTGATGGTTACTTTGACCGCTACCAGGGTGTCAAAAAGTACATGGGGCAGATTACGGAACAAGCCCGGGAACAGGGCTATGTAACAACAATCCTCAACCGCAGGCGCTACCTGCCCGAAATTAATTCCTCCAACCACAACATCCGCAGTTTTGCGGAAAGGATGGCTCTAAACACACCGATCCAGGGCAGCGCCGCCGATATCATCAAACTGGCGATGTTAAAAATTGACCAAATAATCAATGAGGGCGGTTTTAGTGCCCGGATGCTCCTGCAGATTCATGACGAGCTGCTTTTTGAAATCGATGAAACTGAACTGGATTTCTTCGCCCCGTTGATCAAGCGCGAAATGGAAGAGGCATATACCCTTGATGTGCCGCTGCAGGTTGATCTTAAATGGGGCTCCAACTGGGAAGAACTTAAAACATTTTAAGGAGAACCGATGCCTGAACTACCCGAAGTTGAAGTAATCCGCCTGGAGCTGGAACCACTTGTTAAAGGCAAAACTTTTGCCACCCCTGTCTTGCAGATGCCATCTACTATTCAGTACCCGGATCAGGATGTTTTTACAGCTGCTTTAGAAGGCCAAACTGTGAAAATGCTCGGGCGCAGGGGTAAATACCTGTTTTTTTACCTCGATCGGGGTATCCTTATAGTTCACCTGCGGATGACCGGTAACTTAATCTTCAGCAAAAAAGGGGATCTGCCCCGGGTTGAACGCTTCTTACGTTTGGAGCTGCCCTTTACTGACGGCAGTTTACTGCAGTACTCAGACATGCGCCGGTTTGGCCGGCTCTGGCTGGTTAAGGATTCACAAGAGCTTGAGAATCTGGTTCTTAAGAACGTGGGGCCTGATATTTATACTGAACTCGATCTGAAACAATTTCAAAAGCTGCTCGAAAAAAGGGGCAAGAGAAGCATCAAAGCGCTGCTTCTTGATCAGAGTTGTTCTGCCGGAATGGGTAATATCTATACCGACGAATGCCTGCACCTTTGTCATTTACATCCGGAACAGCAGGCATCAACCCTGACAGTAGCAGAAACTGAAAGCTTGTATAACACAATTCAACAGGTCCTGAAGATGGGTATTAAACACGGTGGCACAAGTTTCCGCGATTATCGCAATGCCAGGGGCGCTATCGGCGACTTTCAGAATAAGCTCAGTGTTTACGGCCGCAAGGGAGAGTGCTGTTCCTGTGGTGAGCTGATTAAAAAAACCGTGGTTGCTGGTCGCGGCACCTATTATTGCCCCTGTTGCCAAGTTAAAAAGAGCCACGAGTAAAAATAAGAGGCATAAAAAAGGGAGACAATCTCTGATGTTCATCATCGGCTTAACCGGAGGTATCGCAACCGGCAAGAGCACAGTGGTGGAGATGCTGCAACGTAAAGGGGCATCCGTCATCGAT
>JBFYYZ010000272.1:0-3383 GCA_041309745.1 Bacillota bacterium
TGATATATATTTAGTTTTTTCTCCCTGGCACTGAAGGCGCTTTCTTTCTAAAGTTCCGCCCTCTCCAGGCAGCATCATTAATAGATCAATACTACCCTGCCTTCGATTTGTGTTTTTCGCCAATGATCTTCGATAATCCTGCTTTGAAGATCAAATAATCTTTTATTTCGCTTTGAACAGATTTTTAAAATTTTCCTTGACACTACTGCTCCCCTGTGTTAGTGTTTGAAATCAAAGAGAATATGGCTCTGCCGATGACAGGAACTAGTAGCCCGGATCGGGTCGGCCCAGAGAGCCGGATTGAGGAAGCATCAAAGCTTCCAAAGCTGAAAGTCCGGCGTCGACGCACCGTGGTGAATGGCTCCTGAGAGGCACCGGCTGAAAGCGTGTAAACGCAAGTAGACCCGGTCGGAACTTTCACCGATAAAAGAAAGCAGGTCTGAGAAAGTTTTTTGTCTCGCACCTGATAAAGCGACCTGTCAAGGCAGGTAACCAGGGTGGTACCACGAATAACTCTCGTCCCCGGACGGAAGTTATTTTTTTTTTACCATTATTGTTTTAAACAATTCAAAGGAGGCAATACCATGAAAACACGCATCAACTATCTATCCCAAAAGGAAATGCCACGCAAGTGGTACAACATTCAGGCCGATCTACCGAACCCAATACAGCCCTATTTGCATCCGGGAACCGGAAAACCGACTGTACCTGAGGATTGGGCTCCCTTATTTCCAATGAGTCTTATCGAGCAGGAATTTAGCACTGAACCGTGGATTGATATACCGGATGAAGTTCTTGAGAAACTTTTTATCTGGAGGCCAACCCCTCTTACCAGGGCTTATAGTCTTGAAAAACTTTTAAATACCCCGGCTAAAATTTATTTCAAAAATGAATCCGTCAGTCCGGCCGGAAGCCATAAACCGAATACAGCTGTTGCCCAGGTATACTATAACAAAATTGCCGGAATTGAAAGAATGACTACAGAAACCGGTGCCGGACAGTGGGGTAGTGCCCTGAGTTTCGCCTGCGCATTATTTGATATGCCGCTGAAAGTATATATGGTTAGAATTAGTTTTGACCAGAAGCCTTACCGTAAATTATTGATGAATACCTGGGGGGCAGAATGTGTGCCCAGTCCCAGTCCGGATACAAATTACGGACGTCAATTGCTGGCAGAAAATCCGGATAACCCAGGCAGCTTAGGCATAGCAATTAGTGAAGCAGTAGAAGATGCTGTGACTTCAAAAGTGAATACGAAGTATTCCCTTGGCAGTGTTTTAAATCATGTTATGCTGCACCAGACTATCATTGGCCTGGAGGCTCAAAAACAAATGAAGGAGTTTGGCGATTACCCTGATATTGTAATTGGCTGTGTTGGCGGCGGCAGTAATTTCGCCGGTCTCTCCTTCCCCTTTATCCGGGATAAGATTCACGGCAAAGATATTAAAGTGTTGGGTATTGAGCCCACAGCCTGTCCCACGATGACCCGCGCACCATTTTTATATGACTTCGGAGACGGCGCTGCTACTACCCCCTTAGTACCAATGCACACCCTGGGACATAATTTTATGCCTGCCCCATTACACGCTGGTGGCCTCAGGTACCACGGCTTATCACCACTAGTGAGCCAATTAATCCTTGATAATCTTGTCGAGGCAAGGGCCTATAACCAACTTACGTCGTATGAAGCCGGTTTGACTTTCGCGCGCAGCGAAGGTATCGTTTGTGCGCCCGAGACAAACCACGCTATTGCTGCCGTTATTGATGAAGCCATTAAAGCCAGGGAAGAAGGACTCGAAAAAACCATCCTTTTCAACTTAAGTGGACATGGCCTGCTGGATTTAAGCGGGTACGATTCCTATATGAATGGCAAGTTGACCGATTACAGCCTGCCCCAGGAAGAAATTGACAAGAATGTTGAATTGCTTAGTTCTTATCCGAAACCAAAGTAGATAATCTTGCTAAAAGCCCTCCCCATCAGGGGGAGGGCTTTTGATTCAGCGATTGAAAAACTGGAGGGGATTGATTGCCTTGTGTTGGTAGTAGGAGTGCCACTCGCGGGTGCCGTCATCGACCCTAACCTCAAAATGCAGATGCGCTCCCTTGGCTCTACCCGTAGCGCCCACCTTACCGATAACCTGGCCTTTGGAGACCTGGTCACCTTTTTTTACCAGATTGACACTGTTGTGTAAATATAAAGTCCAATTGGCACCGTGATGGATGATTATATAGTTACCCTGGGTGCTGCCCCACCCTGTAAACCAGACTGTGCCGCTGTCAGCCGCAAGGACATTAGTACCAGAAGCGATGTGGATATCAATCGCAGAGTGCCCAGAGCGGAAACCGTTGTAAATAATGCCCTCGCCCTGGACCGGCCAGACAAAGGAACCGCTGCCTCCACCGCCGGCAGTGCTCACGGGCAGAGCTTTAACCCCTACTCGTTCAACTTGTGTAACCGGCTCCGTTAGAGGTGTCTTTTCAATTGCGATCCGTTCCACTTCGACTCCGTTTACCTTGACGATGTGATAAACCACTTCTTGATCACCATCTAAGCCGGGAATTTCTATTTCAGTTTGATTGACAAAGAGGTTTTGATCTTCAACTTTCTCAACCGGAAACGGAATCGATTCGATTACACTTACCTCTTCTACCGTTTTTACCTGTAACTTTATGGAATTCTCTGCTGGTTGATTGACTGAGTTTTCTACTGCGAAATTAGCATGGCTGCCGAGTTCCAGTAATGCCTCAATTTCAGTCATGTAACTGTCGGTAATAAATCCAGGCTGCACATGAGCGGCGGCTAATAGATTGCCATCAACCGGTAGTTCCGGATCATCCAGATTCGTAAGCAGGGTCACCAGTTCCTCAGAAGTATGGAGGCTATCAGGAGAGACGGTACATTCTTCAAACGTGATATCCTGAAGGAGAGTCACTTCAACCAGCTTCCCGCTTACAGCAGATATTTCATTACAGTAAGTGGTATAGAGAGTCTTAACAACTTCTTCAAGGGCACTCTTGCTGGCAACTGGAACTAAAGGCTCTCCGTCTACTTTAATCAGATAAGCCGCAGTAAGAAAGGAGATCTTGCGGCGGATCAGATCGCGTACCGCTAGCGGATTAGGATCACTACCAGCCCTGAATTCCTCACTGAAAGTGATCTTCTCTTCAAGGTACAGGTCCATACCGTATAAATCCCCGCAACGTAAGACAAGATCATCGACAAAACTCTCGATTTCGCGGGCATCGGAAACAACCCCTAGTTCGGTACGATCTAGATATACAACGTAGACCCGGCTGCTGGAATAGTGGTTCAACCACAATAGAGCCAAGAGCAAAAAAGCCGTACAGCCTAAATATATGAAGATGTGCTTATTAATTGAGCG
>JBFYYZ010000273.1:0-5941 GCA_041309745.1 Bacillota bacterium
TGAAAAGGGCGACTATATCATGAGTAAGCTGAACCTTTACAAAGAAAAATATCCTTCGGTATTAGCGGAAGTCCGGGGACGCGGTTTGTTAATCGGCATGGAGTTCCCCTCCGATGAAATCGGCTTCGAACTAGCCAAAGATCTCTTTGACCAACGGGTGTTAGTTGGCGGAACCCTGAACAATGCCCGGGTAATCAGGATTGAACCGCCTGCAGTTATTTCCCATGAGCAGATTGATACTGTTCTAAACTGCCTTGAAAAAACGCTGGCCAAGCTCAGCAAGAAATAGCCGTCATATTCTGCATGCAGCAAGCTTGAAGCCTGCCCCTGTCTCAGGGGGCAGGCTTTGTTTTGTTCCACCTGTAAAACAAGAAAAAGTTATACTATAGCGAGGAAAATATCAACTAACTTCGGATCAAAATGAGTGCCGGCGCTTCTTATAATCTCTTCCAGGGCTTGCTCCTTGCTTCTGCCCTTGCTGTAGGGGCGGTCATTGGTCATGGAGTCGTAAGCATCAACAATGGCCAGAATCCGGCATTCTATCGGGATGTCTTCGCCCTGAAGCTGAATCGGATAACCGCTGCCGTCCCATTTTTCATGATGCTTTAAAATCAGATCAGCAATTTCGGATAAATCTGATGAGGCTATCGCCATCCGGTAGCCCTTTTCAGGGTGCAGACTCATCACATCCCACTCTTCGGTACTCAGAAGCCCTTCCTTGAACAGGATACTATCCGGGATGCCCACTTTACCCAAATCATGCACCTGGGCTAGCAGATCCAGATTAGCCAGCTGGCTCGATGACAGTTTAATCTTTTCGCCCATCTTGCGGCATAAGTCCTCCAACCGCTGGGAATGACCCTGGGCGATGTAATCTCGTTCATCCAGAGTAGCTAAGAGCGCCTGAACCGATTTATTGCGGGCTTTGGTGCTGCGATTAAGTTTGTCGCGGTACATCAGGTCATCTGCATGGCGAAAAACTTCATGCAGCGATTTTTCGGCATTCGGGGCAACAGCGAGGCCAATAGAGATACCTAAGGGTAGATCATTATGCTGCTGATTATATTCTTCCAAACTTTCCCGCATGCGAGCCGCTATCTTTTCGGCACCCTTTTCACTCGTTTTCTTCAAGATCACTGCAAATTCATCGCCACCGACCCTGGCCAGGACATCAGCGCCGCGCACCGCCTTTCTCAAAACAGCAGCGGCTACTTTCAGCAGCCAATCACCCGCTTCATGGCCGAAGGAGTCGTTTACAAGCTTAAAATCATCCAAATCAGCAGTGATTAAGGCAATCGGGTATTCACGACTCTGACTCAGGCGCTGCATTTCTTCTTCAAAAAAAGCCCGGTTGTAGAGACCGGTTAACGGATCATGCATGCTTAAAAACTTTAACCTTTGCTCAAATCTAATCCGCTCGGTAATATCACGGGCGAGTCCCCTGAAACCTACTTTCTGGCCTGCTTTATCATAGATCAGGGATACTGAGAATCCCCCGTATACAGTATCCCCGTTTTTCTTGATCAGATCGAGGGTTAAGTCCTTTACGGGCTCTCCGGTCAGATAGACCCGGTGGAAGGCCTGAAAAACCTTTTCAGGACTTTTATAAATTTTTTTGTAGCTCATCCCCATGAACTCTTCGCGTGAATAACCGACCATACCGGGCAACCGGTCATTAAAAAAACTGATTTTCCCGATCAGGTCAACCTCATAATACCCTTCTTCAATCGAAGCCAGAATTTCACGATAGCGCTCTTCCGACTCACGTAACATTTTTTCTGTGCGCTTTTGATCAGTCATGTCGCGGATAAAACAGATTACCTCTTTCTCGCCGCTGGCCTTGATCCGCGATTCAAAGCTGTGGATGCCACTGAGAGTATCCATAGTGTACTCCAAAGTCTGTAGCTCCCCTGTTTCCAAGGCTTTCTGGATCGCATTACCAATTGTTGCAGCCAGGTCCGCCGGGAGGATGTCGGCCATTTTTTTGCCAAGCAGCAGTTCACGAGGCTTGTAGAGCAAATCTTCGCTGGTGCTTAAAATATCAAGGTAGTAACCTTCATTGTCGTGACAGATAATCAGGTCCGGGCTGGCTTTGATAATTAAACTTTTCTGGGCTTCGCTGTCTTTTAACTTTTGAAATGCCTGTTTAAAATCGGTGATATCATCGCCAATGCAAAGGTACTCAATCAGTTCTCCTTCATGGTCAAATAATGCCCGGTTTGTCCACTTAATCCAGCACTCCGAGCCATCAAAGGCAGCATTGGCATGCTCGTGAGTAGAAATCGGCTTAAGCGGGTTTAAGACCGTCAGGTGATCTATCACCTGTTGCAGATTCTCTGCAGGAACAAAATCAGATAATCGGCTTCCGATTATCTGATCCAAACTTAAACCCATGAAAGCAGCGTAAGCATTGTTGGCGACGATGATCATATAATCCGGCGAGATCCTGGCTACCAGGGCCGGGATCTCTTCAGCGATAGTGAGGTGCCATTCCCGGCTTTCATTCAGATTAGGCTGTGGCCGGGTTATTTTCTTTGGATCGCTCATTATAATCCTCACCCAACACGCTTTTTGATCTGAAACTAACTAAGCCAGCCGAAACATTACTGACAAGAAGTCTTTATATCGCGATGATCACTCCATATACCTTCATCAAGAATAAACTCTTGATTAACCACCCGCAGCCGGAGGAAACAGGGTTACCTGATCTCCTTCGTTTAAGACAGTGCTCAGCCCATTTAGTTTACCGATATTTCGACCGTTGATCAGAAGAACGAGACCAACCGGCCGGTTTTCTTCAAATAAAATAAGCTGACCCTGGGAAATATCAACCCGATCAGGCATCTGATATCTGCGGCGCAAAACGGTTAAGAGTTCCCCTACAGTTTTTTCTCCCTCATCCGGCATATCAATCTCTCGAGCAGTAAAACCTAAAATATCGCGCAAAAAAAGGTATGGCTTAACAACTATTTTCATCCGCTGATCCCTCACTACGATTTCGGGTTAAGGATCTTATGTAAACTGATCTTCTCCACATTAAGACAAAGGGGGAACTTCAGTAAATCTGTCCCCCCAAAATAATTTCTCAGCACCTTAATTTTGCTGCTTCTGGATCTCCTCTTCGCGCAGCTGCCGCTTAAATATCTTTTCAGTTACGGTAAAGGGCAGGCTGTCCCTGAATTCTACCTGGCGCGGCACGGCATAAGAGGCGCATTTGTCACGGCAAAACTCGATTAGCTCTTCTTCCGTTACTTTGTCTTTATATTCATCCCGCAGCACGACAAACGCCTTGATCCTTTCGCTTCCTTCCCGCTCCGGATCAGGCACCCCGATCGCCGCCGCCATCGATACGGCAGGATGCTGATGCAGGATATCGTCAATACTGCTGGTGTAGACCTTAAAGCCTGAAACGTTGGCCATATCCTTGATCCGGTCAACGATGTAAAAATAGCCATCTTCATCCATCTTGACAATATCGCCCGTTGGCAGCCAACCGTCGACCAGGCCATCTCCAGCATTTGGCCAGTAGCCTTTCATCACCTGGGGGCCCTTGATGTACATGTGGCCCGCTTCTCCGGGTGGGCTAATTTCACCGGTTTCTTCATCCACCAACTTGATGTCGGTATCGGGAACGGGCAGGCCAATGCTATATTTTTGCTTCGCCGCGAAACCGGTAATCTTGGAAAAACCAGTCAGGTCGAGATGGGTGGCCGGGCTGGTTTCCGTTAACCCGTACCCTTCCGAAATAGGCATTTTTATCTTCTCCGAAATACCCTCGCGCACCTCAACCGGCAGGTGAGAAGCACCTGAGACAATCTGGATTGGCATCCGCGGCAGATCCTTGTCCCTTAATTTCATCAACTGGGTCGGCACCAGGGCCGCCATAAAGGGCCGGTTTTCGACCAGCATTTTCACAATATAATCGCTGTCACGCGGATCCTGGATCAGGATCAGGCGCAAACCCCAGTAGATGCCAAATAGAGCGCTTGAGTCGCCATAGGAGTGAAACAGAGGCACGGCGATACAGAGAGAAGCTTTGCCCCGGATTGACTTTTCCAGGCTGGCCAGTGCCCAGGGCATAGACTGCAAGACATTGGCGTAGCGGTTGAAATGGGTGAGCATTACACCCTTGGGCACCCCGGTCGCCCCACCGGTAAAGGCGAGGTAAGCCAGATCTTCACGGGGGTTAATCTCAACTGTCGGTGGTTTTGGCTCAGTTTCGGCAATCAGCGTTTTAAAACGGTAGATGCCGTCTGCTGCCTCCGGCTGTTCCTGCTCGGCAGGGGTATAATCGGTAAGCGCGGTGACAATAACCTGCTTCAGTTTTGTCTTCGGTTTAACATTGAGGACTCTCTCCAGCTGCTCTTCCAAACAGATTACCGTTTCTGCCCCCGATTCGCCAATTTCGAATTCAAGATCTCGTTCCTTGTGTAAAATGCTGCAGGGTACATGGGTCGCCCCGGTTTTCAGGATCCCAAAGTTGGCGATAATGTACTGGGGGCAGGTCGGGAGAATCGTTGCCACCTTGTCTCCCTTTTTAACCCCGAAGCCGGCCAGGGCAGCGGCCAGGCTGTCTGCATAGCTTTTTAGTTCCTTGTAACTGATGCGCTCGCCGAAATAATCAATGGCTGTCGAACCCGGATAATTGGCAGCCGACTGATCGAGAAGCTCAAAAAGCGGTTTTTCCGGGTATGGCTCAAGGCTGTGAGCCAGTTTGTACGGGCCCAGGCGATAGCTGTTTACCCATGGCCTTTGTGTTTCTGCAGTCATTATATACTGCCCCCTATTCCCAGAGAACCGGGACGGTAAATTCAAGCCCCAGTTCTTTTAACTTTTCCGGCCCCGGCTTTCCGCTCGCCTGATCCCAGCCCCGCAGCTTGTAATAAGCTTCAAGCAAAATTGGCAGTTCATTAACATGTCCTTCCGCCGGGCCATCAGGCAGTGGATCTTCAAGCAGCCGCTTTGGCAGGGTATCGCCGGCGGCGGTCAGTCCCTCCCGGTTGCTGAATGCACGGGCCAGGTTGTAGACTCTTTCACCGGCCTGTTTATATTCAGCAACGCTTAAATCCCAACCGGTAACCAGGTTAACCAGCTCGACCCAGTCTTCGGCGTTCAGACAAAGCCCCATAAACTTGCAGGCTCCGACACAATCAAAGGTGGTCAGCATATCTTCAAGGTCACGGGCCACTTTTACTTCACCGGGATCGGCTACAAAGGGGTCCTTAATCTCACTATCTTCCACAATTAAAAAGGGCACATCAGAAAAAGTGGGCCCCTGAACGTAGGCGGTCACGTGATCACCACCGCGGTTGGCTGTGGCATAAGTCAGGCCGGTCATCTGCACCGCCCTGCTATCATAAGCCGGCAGCTCTAAGCCTTTAACATGCATAGCAAAATGTTCACTACCCTGACCAAGTTTTTCGGACATGCGCATACTGCCCTGGGCCAGCAGATCGCCAAACCCTTCCCGCTTGCCAATCAGATGCACCAGGTCGACAATCAGTTCGGCATCGCCAAAGTTAATCTCCCTGCCGCCTGTATCTTCCTTGGTCAGAATGCCCTTCTCAAAACATTCCATGGCAAAAGCGATTGTACTGCCGGCTGAAATCGTATCGATACCATACTCGTTGCAGAGATAACCAGCCATGGTGATCGCCTCTAAGTCACTGACATAGCACATGCCCCCAAAGGTACCGACTGTTTCATATTCCGGCCCCTCTCCCTTATGGCCGGCATACTTGCCTTCCCTGATCTCGGTGCCCCGCCCGCAGGCGATGGGGCAGGCAAAACAGGCTACATTTCTGGTCAGGATCTTATCTGAGATAGCCGGTCCATTGATCTCTTCCGATTGATCAAAAAGCCCCTTCTGCCAGTTGCGGGTCGGAAACCCGCCACGGACATTGACCAGATCAAGCACAACACTGGTACCGAAAGCATTCAT
>JBFYYZ010000274.1:0-4997 GCA_041309745.1 Bacillota bacterium
GCCACTAATAACAGTAATCATAGCTGGACTCGATCAACGCTATGGCTGGTCTGGGGAAGTGACATTTTGGCAACAGCTCACTGCTCTTCTATTCTTTCTTGCCGCTGGTTTGCTCGGTGCCTGGGCTATGGCAGCTAACCGCTTTTTTTCTGCAACAGTAAGGATTCAAAATGACCGTGAGCACATTGTAGCAAAAGGTGGCCCTTACAGAGTGATTCGCCACCCTGGTTATCTGGCAGGAATGATTAGTATTTTAGCAACACCTGTGATGCTGGAATCCTTAACTGCTCTAATTCCAGCTTTGCTTATTGCTGCAATTTATATTATCCGTACAGCTCTTGAAGATTCTTTTTTAGAGAAAAACCTTCCCGGTTACCAGGATTATCAATCAAAAGTTCAATACCGTCTCTTTCCAGGGATTTGGTAGCATCATTGATACATTAACAGAACCTCATTAAAAAGTGATGCTTGATTTTCGCGAGCTGCTCTGCTATGCTAATTTAGTAAATTAGTAAATCACTAAATCAGTAAATCACTAAATTAGGAGGCATTATAGTTGAAAATACCGACAACCCTGAAACACAAACCAGTCATCGTATCCGAAGATTACGAGAAAGTAGATGGTCGATATGCTTATAAATCCGACGCTAAAGGATTATCGCTTGGCTTGGCCCAGTGGAACGACCGGGGAAAGTTAGATATTTCGGCCAAGGTATGGCGGCATACCGGAGAAAAGTGGTCCCGCCAATCCGAGGAGTTGCCTATGCACCGGGTGCTTGATTTAGCCATTCTGATCTGCCGGACTAAACAATATTTCCAGGAAGCCTATCGCTATGTAAAGCTCTACGATCCTCAGCAACCGGTGATAGATCGAGTCGGTCTGCAGGGTGATGCAATGAGTGTTGCGGTTTGCACCGAGAACGACATGATTGATGAGGATATCGAACTATTCAGCCAGGCTTTGAGCAAGGATGACGAACTGATCAGTGAACGCCTATTTATTTTAGCCAGAATTCTTAAAGAAATTGGCTACTACTAGGTTGAATGAGTGCTTTAACTTTTCGTTAGTTTTGAACCCAGCAATTAAGGTCAAGTATTGCTTTTCTGAAAGGGATATCCTTTGAAACTGGAGGAGATAGCATGGAGCGGTGGGAGAAGGTTAGAGCTGTCTGCAAGATGCAGGATTATATGGACAGTAACCTGCACAACCCGATCAGCTTAAGCCAGTTGGCCCGGACTGCCGGGTACTCCCAGTGGCATGCAAGCCGCATATTCAAAGAGGTTACTGGTAAAACCCCTTTTGAATATTTGCGGGAACTGCGCTTAAGTAAAGCAGCGGAATTATTGCGGGCTGAGCAGCCGAAGGTTGTTGATGTAGCCTTTGATTTTGTTTTCGATTCGCACGAAGGTTTTACCAGGGCCTTTTTAAAACAGTTTGGCGAATCACCCAAAAAGTTCAGCCGCGGCAGCGGACCTGCTCAAATCTTCATGCCCAGCCATGTCCGTGACTATTACCTTACAATTCAAAAAGGGGATCTGAAGATGACTGGGAAAGAGATGGCGAGTACTGTTTTTGTGCAGGTGGTGGAACGTCCTCAAAGGAAGCTGATTTTAAAAAGAGGGATGAAGGCGAAGCACTACTTCGATTATTGCGAGGAAGTTGGTTGTGATGTGTGGGAAATTCTTTCGGGTATTACGGAAGCCATGTATGAGCCTGCCGGTTTTTGGCTGCCTGATAACCTGATTAAACCGGGCACTTCAACCTATGTGATGGGGGTGGAAGTGGCAACCGATTTCAGCGGGGATGCACCGGAAGGGTTTGAGATTATAGATCTGGCTCCCTGCAAAATGATGGTTTTTCAGGGCGAACCTTATGATGACGAAAAATTTGGTGACGCTATTGAAAGCATCTGGGAAGTGATGAAAAAATATAAACCGGAAATTTACGGTTATCTGTGGGCAGATGAAGATGGGCCCAGGTTTCAACTCGAACCGCAGGGCTATCGTGGCTACATCGAAGCCCGCCCGGTAAGAGAATTAAACAAAGGCTAATGTGGCATAAGCGCTGCCGAATGGCAGCGCTACCTTATTGAGTGACATTTTCACTGAACACTTTTAGGGTGACAATATCACTGAGCAAACACAGCCCCCAAATTAAATGCTTGACAACCTGTTTGCTGGTATTTATAATGTAAGTAGAAAGTTAGTCTTGGCAAACAATTAATTTAATGATTATTGCTTGTTAAGGGGTAGAGGCTCAGTATGAATATCAGTGAATCAACTGAAATGTATCTTGAAACCATCTACGTTCTTGAAGATCTTCATGGCCATGCGCACATTGCAGATATTGCTAAAAAGTTGGGTGTCACCAAGCCCAGTGTATCGAAGGCCATGGAACAGTTAAAGAGGGAAGATCTGATCAGCCAGGAAAGTTATGGGCCTGTTACGCTGACCCAAAAGGGCAAAGCAATTTCTACGCAGATTTACAGAAAGCATCATTTAATTACTCGATATCTCGAGAAATCGCTCAACCTTCATCACGGTGAAGCATCTGAAAATGCCTGTAGGATGGAGCACATCATTACTGATGCAATGCTGGAAGCAATTGTAAAGTGCCTTGAAAGTAAAAATTAAATTATTAGTTACCAGGAGGTCAAGATGGAGCTGGCAGTCGTAAACAACATCATAAAAAACAGATATCTGAACAAGAAGGTGGATACGGTAAGTGGGCTGACCAACTTATCAGGGGCTCCTGTTGATGTGCCTTACATCATTAAGGAAGTTAACACTCCCGATCAGAACATGAAAGATTTTCTGTTTACCCTGGGATGCTACGAAGGTGAAACAGTAACGGTTATTTCGGTCTTGGCCGAAAACTATGTGATAAACGTAAAAGATGCAAGATATAGTATCTATGAAGATTTAGCCAGGGCCATACTGGTTTAACCGGTAATGAACTGGCTTAATTTTTTTATTCTAATAGTTAGCCATAACTAACAACTTATGTCAAGGAGGATTGTGATGCGAATTGCCCTTGCAGGAAACCCCAATAGCGGAAAAACCACTTTGTTCAATGCGATAACCGGGAAGATAGAATATGTTGGCAACTGGCCCGGAGTAACCATAGCCAAAAAAGAAGGCGATATTAAAAGGGTGCTAAACAAGGAAGGTGGTACAATAAGGGTTGTCGATCTCCCCGGGACATATTCCCTGTCGCCCTTTACTGGGGAAGAGAGTATCACCAGCGAATTTGTAAAGAATGAGAACCCTGATGTGATCATTAATATCGTTGATGCCACAAATCTGAGCAGAAGTCTCTTTTTCACCACTCAGCTGCTGGAGCTCGATATCCCCGTGGTAATTGCCCTTAATAAAAGGGATCTCTTAAATAAAAAGGGGATCGTAATCAACAAGGAGGCTTTGGCTGAAAAGCTTGGCTGTCCGGTTGTTGAAACAGCTTCCATCCAGGGATGCGGACTGCCTGAATTGATTGAGCAGGCCAGGGTTGTCTATAACAAAAAGCAGGCAGCACCTTTCACTGGTCTTAATGTAAGCATTAAAGACCAGGCTGCAGAAGAAAAGGTTCAACATGAACGATTTGCCTTTGTCGACCGGTTGATAAATGAGGTCGAAATGCGAAAAGTGGAGAGCAATAAGCAAACCAGGCAGGATGCTGCTGACCGTATTGTAGCCCATAGAATCTTAGGTATTCCGATCTTTGCTGCGGTAATCTATTTTGTATTCTCGTTGTCTCAAACTTATTTAGGACCACTTTTTGCTGATTACCTGGTTGGCTGGATTGACAGTTTCTACGAGTATGTAGAAGGCTTAATGGGCGCCGATGTGTCACCTGTTTTAAGTTCACTTTTATTGGATGGTATTATCGGCGGTGTTGGTGCGGTGATGGGTTTCCTACCCTTGATTATGGTCCTCTTCTTCCTGCTGGCGCTGTTGGAAGACAGCGGTTACATGGCAAGAGTTGCCGTAGTGATGGATCGCTACCTGAAGAGGGTTGGCTTATCGGGGAAATCAATTATTCCGATGGTAATCGGTACCGGTTGTGCTGTACCCGGAGTGATGGCGACAAGAACGATCCGCGATGATCGACAGCGCCGTACAACGGCGATGCTTACCCCTTTTATGCCCTGCGGGGCCAAGCTACCGATCATTGCCCTTTTTTCCGGGGTCTTTTTCAGTGATGCTGCCTGGGTTGGGACATCAATGTACTTTGTGGCGATATTAATCATCGTAACAGGAGCGTTGATTGTTCAGCGGATAACCAAACAAGGACCGGCAAAATCCTATTTCATCATGGAGCTTCCGGATTACCGCCTGCCCAGTTTGAAGCGGGCTTTTATTTCGATGATCTCCAGGGCGAAAGCTTTTATCGTCAGGACGGCTACAATCATCCTGTTATGCAATGCAGCGGTTCATTTAATGCAAACTTTTACCTGGAGCTTTCAGGTTGTTGAACCCGGTATGGAAAGCACAAGCATCCTGGCCACGATTGCCAGCCCCTTTGCCTTTCTTTTAATTCCGCTTGGTTTTGGAGTGTGGCAGCTTGCCGCAGCTGCGATTGCCGGTTTTATTGCCAAAGAAAATGTTGTTGGCACTTTGGCTGTGGTTTATGGAATCACCAACTTTATTGATACCGAAGAATTTATACTGCTCTCCGGGGCTAATGACGTGGCAGAAGTTATGGGCCTTACTTCTGTTGCAGCCCTGGCTTACCTGGTGTTTAATTTATTTACCCCGCCCTGTTTTGCTGCAATCGGGGCCATGAATGCCGAGATGGGTAGCAGAAACTGGCTTTGGGCTGGTATCGGGTTCCAGTTTGGGGTCGGCTATACGGTAGCCTTTTCCGTTTACCAGATTGGCACATTGCTTACGACCGGTAGCTTTGGCGCCGGTGTCATACCGGGTTTGCTTGGCGTTGTTTTTATTGCCGGTATTATTGGTTACCTGATCCGTAGGAATGATCACAAGTTGAAGATTGA
>JBFYYZ010000275.1:0-4807 GCA_041309745.1 Bacillota bacterium
TAGGCCAAAATGAACAGAAAACCGGGAGATGTATAAGATCCCCCGGTTTTCTATTTATAATCACTATAGCTCCAACAACCAACCCTTCCCCTGCATTTTGATCCCTGATTGCATCATTGATAGAAATCGAGAGCGCATTAAATCACTCATTAGTGCTTTCTTCACTGTCGGCAACCTTAAGAAGCCTCCTACCAATCCGCTCATAAACCTTAATGACATTTTACTCTGATCATCGAATAGCTGATTTTGCAGGGTTCCTTTTTCCAGACACTGCAAGATGATTCTTTCGAAGGTATTTTCAGGATGCAGGACCCTTTTCTCCCGCGATACCAACCGCATGGCATCATTAGCACATTGCAGGGAACAAACCCCACAGCCCAGGCAAAAATCCTCATCTATTTTTGGTTTACTATCGCCATCATATTCAACCATTTCTATTGCATTAATTGGGCAGGCTTCGACACAGGTCCCACATTCGACGCAGTAATCCTCATTAATTGAAGCTATATAGTTTGATGTAACAACAGAGTTGGGGTAACCAAACTGACTGAGTCCTGCCAGAGCATTACAGCAGCAACCACAGCAATGACACATGAAAAAGATATTCTTTTTCACGTTGTCGGCCATAATTATTAAGCCATTGTCATAAGAGTGCTCCAGGTTAGCAATTGCCTCTTTTTTGGTAACCTCTTTAGCAAGCCCATTTCGTATTAACGAATCTGCAGCGATGTCAAAAGTAGAACAGGTGTCGAGTTTAATGTCACATTCTTTATCGCCTGTATGATGTTTTTCATGACGGCATGAACATAGGCCTATTGCAAATTTTTTGGATTTGTCAACGATGGCGTAAGCTTTTTCATAATCGAGTATTTCAGTATGCTGGCCATTATAAATTGCATCTTCATAAGGCATAGTTCTTAGAGGGCTTATTCTTTCACCATTTTTATAGTTGGAAGAGAAAAAAGTCTCATCTCCCAAGTAGTGATGAAATAGTTCAGCTAAATGCTTTGAATTAACTTCTTTACCTGTTCGCATCATGGTAAATTCAAAAATACCAATTACCATTGGTGAAGGCGAATATTGATTTTCGCCATTTACGAAAAGGTCCAGGACTAAACCTTTTGAACTCATATCATTTAATATGTTTTTTAGCTCTTCTTTTTCGATTTTAGTTATCTGAGATATCCTTTCTACCGTTGATAATGAAAATGGCATTTTGCAAAATATTTCGGCCTCCCGGGAATTAAAAATTTCCTTCAGTATTTCATAAAGATACAGATTCATTGGTGCACGCACTTCAAGCTCATTCAATTTTTCACCAACCTGATGGTAGACATCTTTAACAGCTGAATGTCCCATTACATTTAGCCTCCTTGGTTTTTAATCAAGCTGTAGGCTTCAGAAATTGAGTTAAAAAGTTCAGATGGGTAATAAATGAGTATAAAGAAGTAAGTAAAGGCCGGTTTACAGATGTCGTGTGCAACTCGATTATGTTAATGATATAAACATTCTATAAAAATTTAAATCTTCCTTCTTTAAAAATGCAACATCTATAGTTTAATATTTAAAATGCTTAATTCTTTAGCTGCAAGAACTGCTTCATCAGGCGAAAGACAAGTGGATCGGTCTATTGCAAGAAGTTAATAAGTTAGTATCCTACGTCCTGGTTTTCAGGGCATCCAAGCTGTTTACGCTCCTGATAAGAATGATTTTTAAAGCCTTGCTTAAAGGTGATATTTGTCTGCTTCCTAAAAGGTCAAAAACACTGTGTCTCAAATCACACTCTTTTTAGGATATGCGAAAGAGGATGAGGTACGCGGGAGCAAGAGCCTTTCAGGCGGGCGGTCAGGTAACCGGCAGAAGAGGTGAAGCTGTCCAGGGGGACCAGTTTAAGGGGGTTTACCTTCATCAGGTGCAGCATCGCTTCGGCGGTAGCGCAGAGGTTATTGCATTCGCCGCTTAGGTAAACATTCTTTTTGCCCAGCCTTGCGGTCAGCTGCTCTGCCACTTCTTCGATCGCGCAATGACCGGCAATGAGCACTTTACCCTCGATGCTTTCGATCGCTTCTTTGTCGTGCCCTTTTCCGGCAACCAGCGTCCATCCTCCTTTGCCCCGGTAATCAAGGCTGAGGGTTTGCAGCAGGCACAATGGGTTATTACGGCACCCTTCCGGGCAGTAGCGTTCCTGCCCGGTAATCAGCCTGACGTCCGCGGGAAACTGAGGGTGTAGGTCCCAGGGATAATGTTTTTCCTGCGGCTGGCCGGGGTTATGATATAGGTCGCTAAAGCCAGTTACATCACCGGAAAGAATAATGTCGCTTTCGCTCTTAATCCCGCCTGAAAAACCTCTCTCTACGGCCAGTTTCAGATGGGGCACATCTGCTATCTTTAAACCGAAAATACCGGCGCCGGCAATATCGGCTGCCACAACGTTGGCGCTTCCCAGGAGGGTCAGAAAAGGTTTGACCTGCTTATCGGCCAGAGCGGTGGCAAAATAATGACCATGTATGGTTCCCTCAATGCCTTCAATCAGGGTAAGATCGGGTTTTATGTAGCCCAGAATATCCGTTAGCTTAAGGTGCAGGTTGTAATTGTGGTCAAAGCCGCGGCTCTTCTGCATGGGGAAGCCCCACTGGTTTTTGATGCCTAAGGTAACCACCCCCATGGAATGGGTTTTAAGCTTGGGGACATTAATATATAAGTGCTTTTCTCGTTCATTGATCAGCTTCATTACCGTCGCCGGCATGGCAAACTCTGCTAAGTCATACAGGGGATGTTCAACATTGTCCGGCGATGGTGGCCCTTTGAAAGATAAGGTGGTGCTTTTTTCCTCGTCAAGATAAATTGGTTTACAGCCTGTTTCCCGGCAGATATTTGTATAGCCCACGGCCTTAAAAACAATCCTGGTAAAGTTGGCCTGGGTTGAGTTTTCAAACAAAAAAATATGCTTTGCGCCCCGGCTTTTCCAGTAATCAATGACAGCCCTGATTACTTCCGGCCTGGTATGACTGTATGGCTTGGAATCAACGGCATTGGGTTTTATATAAACTTCGCCGCTTTTCTTCAACAGCGCGCTGCCGCCCAGGCTGTCGAAAATCCCGGTGACCGCAGCGTTTATTTCCCCAACCAAAGCTTCATTCAGCTCTTTGTATGTTGTGAATGAGTCCTGGCCGTGGGGAATCTTCAGCTTTTTTACAATAACAACAGCGCTCAATAGAAAAACCCTCTCTGGAAGCAGGCGAAGCTTCCTTTTAGTGTCTTTTAGTAATGAGAGTATACATTACCCTCCCAGGGCGGGTCAATTTGCCGGTAACAGTGGTGAGGGGAATTGAACTAAAAATTACAGGGGAAAGACGGTTCTTATTTTTAAATTATCACGCCAGTCTGCCGGCTCATTCTGATGAGGATTAGCCTCTCCCTACTCATGTTTACTATTTAGCTGGATATAGATGTTAAAACCCCGGGCCCTGGACATTTCGCACAGCCGTTGCGGTTGACTACCCTGATAAAAGGTTGTTATACTTGCCTCAAACATCATCAAGTAAACATGCTCATCTGATTCACAGTTGCTGAGGGGAGGGAAACCATTGGATCTTCAAGATTACTTCTCTGACCTGACACGCCAACCGGGAAGTACTGCCCTGGCTGAACTGTTTAAACTGACAGAGCGTCCCGACATTATTTCGTTTGCTGGCGGTTTTCCCGCCCCTGAAATGTTTCTACCCGAGGAGGCGGCAGAGGTAACCAGGCAGTTGCTGGTGGAAAAGCCTTTTACTGTGCTGGGGTATAGTCCTACTTCTGGATTCTCTGCCTTACGGGAGTTCCTGGCCGAGCGTCAGTCACGCCTGGGCATGCCGGCAGAAGTCAGCGAGTTAATGGTAACCAGTGGTTCTCTACAGGGGCTGGATATTCTCGGGAGGGTATTCCTGAACCGGGGTGATCGAATAGTAGTAGAAGCCCCTAATTACTTAGGCGCACTGAGCACCTTCGCCGCTTATGATGTCAGGCTTGATGCTGTTCCCGTCGACGCCGAAGGGCTCGACACAGCACTGCTAGCCGAATTACTGGTGCAACGCCAGCGTCAGGGCTCCCTGCCCAAGCTGCTGTACACAGTCCCAACCTTCCAGAATCCTTCCGGCCAGTCAATGTCTCTCCGGCGGCGGCAGGAGCTGCTAGCCTTAGCTGATCGCTACGGGTTCTTAATCATTGAAGACAATGCGTACGGTGATCTCCGTTTTGCCGGGGAAGAAGTACCAACGCTTAAGGCCCTGGACACTGGCGAAAGGGTCATCTACCTTGGCACCTTCTCCAAAATTCTTTCCCCCGGAATTCGAATCGGCTGGATTCATGCAGCGGCCGAGATCATAGAGCGGGCTGTTCAGGTGCGTCAAGGCATGGACCAGTGCTCTAATTCCTTCGGGCAGCTGCTGGCCCTGGAATTTGGTCAAAGAGGCCTGATTGAGAAGCAAATTAACAAGACGGTCCGCCTGCTTGGGGAAAGAGCCCGGTTGACCCTCGATTTGCTCGCTCGTGAGTTTTCCGTTGGAACAACCTGGACCACCCCGGAAGGTGGATTTTACATCTGGGTAACTCTTCCTCCTGAGGTCGATACAGCAAAGCTTCTGTCTCACTGTATTGATAAAGCCCGGGTCGCCTACGTGGCGGGGGTTGATTTCTACACCGGCAAAGGGGGCAATAATCAGATGCGGCTCTGCTACTCGCAGCCTAGTTTGGGCGACATTGCCCGGGGAATACCACGACTGGCAAGAGCTCTGACCACTCCACTTTAGTTAATAGCTACCCACCT
>JBFYYZ010000276.1:0-5531 GCA_041309745.1 Bacillota bacterium
GAAAAATCCTATACCCTCCCGGAGATTGCTGTGCGTGCTGAAGAGGCCGGAGTCAGCGCGATTACGGTCCATGGCAGAACTGTGGAACAGGGCTATAGCGGTATAGCTGACTGGGATGCGATTAAAGAGGTAAAAGAGCTGGTTTCGATTCCGGTAATTGGTAACGGTGACGTTGATTCGCCACAGGCAGCAGCGGCCATGATTAAACACTGTTCCTGTGATGGAATTATGGTTGGCCGGAAGGCGAGGGGTAACCCCTGGATTTTCCGCGAAATCCTGGCTCTGCTTGAGGGACGCCCCCTTCCGGAAAAACCTTCTCTGGATGAAATAACAGCGATGGTTGTTAAACATTTTAAGTTATTAATATTGCTTAAAGGAGAAATTGCGGCTGCTCGCGATATGAGGCGACATAGTTATTGGTACATCAAAGGTCTGCCTGGTTCGGCTGCGGCCCGGCAAAAACTGATTCACGCTTCATCCCTGGCTGAAGTGGAAGCGGTTTTAGTCGGCCTGACCAGTGGTGAAAAGGGCTAATAAATAATTGTATCCCCAACCGATAAGTGCTAAAATGCATTTGATCACATATATGTGCACAACTTTTGCGCAGGAGGCTGCCTCAGATTGCAAAACGAGCGGGTTTTTAGAATTGGCGAAAAACTGATCAGCCTGGATAAGGTGATGCGCCAGGTTGAAAAAGCTCTTGAAATGCGCGAAAAAGGACATTCTCAAAAGGATATTGCCACCAGGTTGCACCTTGATCGCAGTGTTATATCGCGGCTGGAGTCGATCGGTGAGGTCAGAAAAGGCCGACGGGTTGCGGTAATCGGCTTCCCCCTGGCTAACAGCAGCGAACTTACCGAAATTTGCAGGGCATTTGGGCTTGATTTCTCGATGCTACTTAACGATCGGGAGCGTTGGGCGCTGGTTCAGGATAAACAGGCGCTTGATTTTTTTAACAAGATGCTGGAGGTTGTAACCCGCCTGCGCGAATATGATACCCTGATCATGATTACCTCGGAAAAGTGGTTCCATTTGGCTGAAGCGTTGCTTGACCTGCAGATTATTTACATCAGCCTTGGACCTACACCGATTAGTGAAGATCGCACAATCGATCCACAACAGCTTAAGGATGCTTTGGAACAGGTACTGCAGATTAGAAAGGGGAACGATTAAATTGAAACATGTTGTAGGCATCAGCTTGGGTTCATCAACCAGAGATCATGTTGTCACCGTTGAACTGAAGGGTGAAAAGTATAAGATCGAACGAATCGGCACCGATGGCAATATGAAAAAGATGGTTGAAAGAATAGCTGAACTGGACGGTCAGGTTGATGCCTTTGGTTTGGGCGGGATGGATCTCTATATCTATGCGGTCGACCGTCGTTACGTGATACGCGACGCTAAACGTATTGTCAAGGCGGCAAAGAAGACACCAATTGTTGACGGGTCTGGCCTCAAAAACACCCTGGAGCGCAGAGCAATAGAATACCTGGCCAGTCATACCGATCTTTTCAAAGAGCCGAAAAAAGTTTTACTGATGTGTGCCATGGACCGCCTGGGAATGGCTCAGGCCCTGGAAGAGGTCGGCTGTGTAATGACTTATGGTGATCTGCCTTATATCTTAGGCCTTCCCATTCCACTTAAATCTTTAAAGAGTCTGGCTGCCATCGCCCGGGTGCTTGCTCCCCCGGTTAGCCAGTTGCCTTTTACGATGGTTTACCCAACCGGTGAAAAACAGACTGAAAACAAACCTCGTTTTACAAAGTATTTTGATCAAAATGAGATTATCGCCGGGGATTTTCATTTTATTCACCGTTATATGCCAAAAGAGTTGCCAGGCAAGACAATCATCACTAATACTGTAACCAGATCAGATGTTGATTTTTTAAGAAAGAGCAGGGCTAAAACTTTGATTACCACTACTCCCGAAATGGAAGGCCGTTCTTTTGGAACCAATGTGATGGAGGCTCTTTTGGTTTGTATGGCCGGGGGCGATCGTGAACTTGATGAAGATCATTATAACCAATTACTGATTGATCTCGATCTAAAGCCGCGCATCCTCGATCTTTAATTGTTTATTGATACTCATTTATTGACAGGGTCGGGATAACCGCCCTGTTTTTTATCTTGTATCTAAGCCGCCGATCCTGTAGAATACTGCCCAGAAACTAAAAGGAGAGTAGATTCAGATGGGCACAGACAGTATCGGCTTAATCGGCTGTGGTGAAATGGGTTCTGCTTTGGTCAGGGGAATGGTGACGGCTGGAGTGATCAGCCCTTCAGCAGTCTATGTGTACGACTTGAACAAGGAAAGGGAAACCCTGCTGGCTACCGAACTGCAAAGCAATACGGCTGAGACCTTAGAGAAGATGGTGCCTAAGTGCCGCTTTTTATTTATTGCCGTAAAGCCACAGGATGCCGGCGGTCTGCTTGAGAGTATTAAAAATCTGGTTAATCCTGAACAGATCGTTATCTCAATTGCTGCCGGGATCACCGTCAACTTCATCGAGAAATGTTTACCGGAAGGGACCAAGGTGATCCGGCTGATGCCCAACACACCCTGCCTGATTGGCGAAGGAGCAGTGGTGATCAGCACCGGAAACACAGTAACGGATGAAGAAAGAAAAGATGTTGAAAAATTGCTCAAGCCGCTTGGCTTAATCGTCCGCTTTCCTGAGTCGCTGATGGATGCGGCAACCGGATTGAGCGGAACCGGTCCTGCCTATGTTTATCTTTTCATCGAAACGATGGTTGATGCCGGGGTATCGGTAGGCATTAGGCGGGATGTGGCTTCAAAGCTGGTGATCCAAAATGTCATTGGCGCTGCCAGAATGTTGGAGCAAAATGTTCATCACCCGGCGGAGATGCGCAATATTGTAACTTCCCCTGCGGGAACTACCAGCTCGGCGATGCTGGTTCTTGAGGAATCAGGTTTCAGGAGTTGCCTGATCAAGGCGGTGATCGCGGCAACTAAACGCTCAAAAGAGCTGTTGCGCGGTTAGTCCCGGCTTTTGGCCGGGAAACACTTTGACCGGGTGGCCATTTTTCTTGACAACACTTTGAGAACGCCTTATAATAAAGCAAAAATTGCGGTTAATCTATTGCAGAGCCAGGTTAGCCAGGTTCTGCAATGGCTGTCCAGGCTTCGTTGAAGGATGAAGCCGTTATTTATTTTAACAACTTAGAACCGGTCAACTTTAGAGCAAAATAGATGGAAAATCAAACAAAAAAAATGAGGATGCCTTAACAGCAAGGGGGTTATAAACATGGAAAACAAGGATGAGTTACTGTTAACTAAAGATGGTCTGGATAAACTGGAAAATGAACTGCTCCATTTAAGATCGGTAAAGCGCAAGGAAGTGGCCGCCCGCATTAAAGAAGCAATTTCATTCGGCGACATTACCGATAACTCCGAGTATGAAGATGCCAAGAATGAGCAGGCCTTTATCGAAGGCAGGATAATCACCTTAGAAAAGATGTTGCGCCGGGCCAGGCTGCTGGAAAAAAACGAAACGGCTGATTTTAACGTTGCCCTTGGTTCGACCGTTAAGCTGACCGATATTGATCTGAATCAGGAATACGAATACACGATTGTCAGCACAGCCGAAGCCGACCCGACAGAAAAAAAAATCTCTAACGAATCCCCTGTCGGTAAAGCATTGATTGGTCTCGCTGCTGGAGAAGTTGTCGAAGTAAAGGTTCCGGCAGGAGTATTTAAGTACCGGATTGAAGCGGTTTCCTAGCACACTATAACTGTAACCCGGAGGTCTAAACATGGAGCAGGAACAACAGCCGCTAAGTGAACTACTACAGGTTAGAAGGCAAAAGATGGAAGCTTTGCGCGAAAAAGGGATCGAACCCTTTGGCTGCAAATTTGAAGCTACCCATTTTTCTGTAGATATAGTTGACGGTTTCGATCAGCTGGAAGGTAAAGAAGTTACTATTGCCGGCCGTCTGATCTCAATCCGCTCCCATGGTAAAGCATCTTTTGCCCACCTGCAGGACTACCGGGGGCAAATCCAGATTTATCTGCGCCAGGACCAGCTGGGGTCTGAGAAGTATGAGCTGCTTGACCTCTTTGATATTGGTGATTTCATCGGAGTCAGGGGAGAAGTTTTTCGCACCCAGAAAGGTGAAGTCACCGTTAAGGTGCTTGACTTTACTTATCTGGCCAAAGCTTTGCGGCCTTTGCCTGAAAAATGGCATGGTTTGAAAGACATCGAGTTGCGTTACCGGCAACGGTACGTCGATTTAATCGTTAACCAGGAAGTCAAGGAAACTTTTATCAAGCGCAGCCGGATCATCTCGACCATGCGTGAGCTGCTCAATGAATGGGGTTTTCTTGAGGTTGAAACTCCGATTATGCAGACTATTGCCGGTGGGGCTTTGGCCCGCCCGTTTGTCACTCATCACAATGCCCTTGATATAAAGCTTTACCTGCGTATTGCCACTGAGCTTCACTTAAAGCGGCTGTTGGTCGGCGGTCTGGATAAAGTTTACGAAATCGGGCGGATCTTCCGCAACGAAGGAATTTCGACGATCCATAATCCGGAGTTCACTTCAGTCGAGATCTACCAGAACTACGCCGACTACGAAGACATGATGTGGATTACCGAAAACCTGATCTATCAGATCGCTGTCAAAGTGCTCGGCACCGGTAAACTATCCTTCCAGGGCAAGGAGCTTGATCTGACCCCGCCCTGGCCGCGTGAAACGATGATCGAGTCGGTGCGCAAGTATTCCGGTGTCGATTTCTCTGCGCTTGCAGACGATCAGGTTGCTTTTGAAGCGGCGCGCAAGGCCGGACTGGAGCTGGACAAGGGGATGAGCTGGGGCGATATCCTTTATCTTTTCTTTGAAGAATTCTGCGAGGAACAACTTCTGTCGCCGGTCTTTATCACCGGTTTTCCGGTGGAAGTATCACCACTGGCCAAAAAGATGGATTCCGATCCACGTCTGACTATTCGTTTTGAATCTTTTATCGCCGGGTGGGAGATTGCCAACGCCTTTACTGAGCTTAACGATCCGATTGATCAGCGCGAACGCTTCGAACAACAGCTATCTAAGCGCGAAGCCGGGGATGACGAAGCCCATGTGATGGACGGGGATTTTATTAATGCCCTGGAATACGGGATGCCGCCGGCCGGGGGTCTTGGCATCGGCATCGACCGGATGGTGATGCTCTTAACTGATAACATCTCAATCCGTGATGTAATCCTCTTCCCCACGCTCAAACCGAAACCGCTTTCTGACTAGACTTTCATGAGATCTCAACCTTAGCATCTGATTTAGTGAAATTTCCTACTGTGAACTTCAATCTACTATTTATTACCTCCCCTCGATAGGGCGGATCACTAAAGCTCTCCCACCCCCTCGAGGGGGGAGGGGCAGGGTGGGGGTGTGATTTGCCGCTTTTTGATCATTTGCAGAACTAATGCTTTACTCGAAAGCCCTTATATAAGGGGCTTTCAATAATTCAATTAAGAAAATTAATTATTTCTTAAAAAAGTCAGATCGGAATACCACACTTC
>JBFYYZ010000277.1:0-5989 GCA_041309745.1 Bacillota bacterium
GTTGTCGGCCGTAAGCTGGCTATCAGCCCTCTGGCTGTCATCCTGGTGGTGCTGCTGGCCGGTCGCCTTGGCGGTTTGCTCGGCATTATTTTGGCAGTGCCGATATTTACAGTGATCAAGATCGTTGCTACCCAGGTATACGAAACGCTGCAAACCGGGCGCAAAGATCTGGAAGAATCAGGATAATGATGGTAGTCGGTTTAAGCCTCGGTGTGGTTATCAACAAGCTAAATTATGCTGTGCTAATAAGGGATTAAATCTTTCAATTAAAAACGGGGGTAGTACTATTGTTCAAAAAAGTGCTGGTAGCAATCGATCTGTCAGGTCCTTCAATGGAGTTTTTAAAAGCTGTAGATGATTTACTTAAGCTAGGCTTGGAAGAGCTGGTGATCGTTCATGTAATCAGGCGTGAAAAAGTCGGGATCGGTATTAATGAGCACCGTGAGCGGTTTCTTCAACAAATAGAGGAGAGAAAAGACGAGCTTGAAGCGGAAGGGCTCAAGATTACAGTACTCCAGCCGGTGGGCAACCCGACAGAAGAGATTACGATCCTCGCTAGTGAAGAAAAGGTCGACCTGATCATGATCGGCTCTTTCGGTGAAGGCGGGCTGGTGCGTAAGCTGTTTCTCGGCAGCACTGTGGCCGATGTCATTCGTGGCTCAAAAAAACCGGTCCTGGTGGAAAAATATTTGCGAGAGGAAGGCAAGTTTTCCCGCATTCCAATTTTTAAGGATAGCCAACCGGCAACAGCGCTGCTGGCTACTGATTTCTCACGCGGTTCGCTCAGGGTGCTTGATAATTTTCTCGATCATCCCGGAATCTTTAACAAAATAATCCTCTATAATGTGGTTGACGAAGGTTTTACCACGGAACAACTGCAGGAGAACACCGAAAAGGCTTATGCAAAACTGGAGGATTGGAAGAAGGAGTTTACGCAGCGGGGCTTTGATGTAGAAACCCAGGTGGTGGTCGGTATCGCCTCAGAAGTGATCATTGAAGCTTCTAAAAAGCCTGACATAAATTTACTGGCCATTTCCAGGAAGGGCCGGAGTATGGTCGATGAACTGGTGATTGGTAGCAACGCCGACCAGATTGTCCGGCAGTCGGCTAAACCGGTTTTGATAGTCAGGTAAACTTCTTTAAAGACACTTAATCTTAAAATGGAGTTTGGTTAATCTTTTTGATAGATTTTATCAACGGCGGGGAATATAATTGCATTGAGGCCGGATGGCCGGGAAAGGGTGGTAAATAGTGGACGAGTATAAAAAGTGCCCCTACTGTTCTGAACAGATTTTAGCCGATGCTAAGAAGTGCCGCTACTGTCAATCTATGCTGGAAGAGGAACCGGTTTCCAGGGCAGATTTGCCTTCGCCACCTCCACCCCCGGGGATTGAACCGCCGCCCTCTCCACCACCGGCTTCGCTGAAGAGCGAGCCTGTAGTAAAAGAAAAGATAGAGCCCGGCCAGAAGAAGCGCTGGAAACTGCCGGTCATAATTGTATCAGTTGTGCTGGCACTGATCATTATCCTGGCCGTTATTGCGGTTAACGCCGGGCGTTCCGCGCTGCGTTCTTCCCCGGTCTATACCGAAACGCTTAATTACCTCTCTTCTAACCCGGAAGCGGTCTCCTATCTCGGAGAGCCTATTGAACTGGGTAAAAGCGTTAGCGGATCAATTAGCACCAGCGATAATACGGGTGAAGCAGATCTCGAGATTCCCGTATCCGGTTCGCTCAACAAGGGGACTGTCTATGCCCAGGCAACACTGGCAGACGGTTGGTGGAATTATTCACTGCTTGATCTGGAGAAGGATGACGGCAACAGGATTAACCTTCTAGCAGGCTCGGCGATCGATGTTCCTGAAGGGATGCAGCTATTTGCCGGTTCCGGCTACGGTTTTTCCATGCTTTTCCCTGAAGGGTGGAACTACCAGTTCTACAGTGATAATGGTGTGATCTTCTTCGGGCCGGAAGGTACAGTTGAGTACGACGTGGAGGTAATCGTTGAGCTATATTTAACAGAGCAAGCTGGAGGAGTTTACTCTTCAATTGACGATATTGTTGCTGACCTGAAACAGTCCATTGAATCTATGTCCGGAGTGATCGCTACTGAAGACCGGGGCCGTGAAATATTCAGCGGCATTGAAAGAGAGTTTTATGTCTTCAGCAGCAATTTCCTGCGTGATGGCAGCCGGTGGGGAAGCGCTGTCATTACCATTGAACGCGACGAGAGACTCTTCTATGTCCTATACTATAATGCTCCCGAAGAAATATACCCTGATTATGTTGATCTGGTCTTTGATCAAATCTTAAGCAGTTTTGAGTTTACAGAAGATCTTAATTTCTAAGTTAAGGTTATTGAAAGATTGATTTATGCGCCTGTTCGTTATAATATAGTGTATAGCGAACAGGCGCCTGTAGCTCAGGGGATAGAGCAGCGGACTTCTAATCCGTTAGTCGGGGGTTCAAATCCTCCCAGGCGCACCAAAATTATAGGGTTCGGGGCAGCTTGCCTGCGGACCCTTTGTATGGTGAGGCAGATGCATAAAATAACCCTGATCCGGGGCGACGGAATCGGCCCCGAGATTGCCGAAGCTACTGTAAAAATAATAGAGAAAACAGGTGTTAAGATTACCTGGGAAGAAGCTGTCGCCGGGCAGGAAGCCCTAAAAAATGAAGGGAATCCTCTGCCCGAGAAGACCATTGCTTCAATCAGGCAAAACCGACTGGCTTTGAAAGGGCCGCTTACCACCCAGGTGGGAAAAGGGTTTCGCAGTATTAATGTTGCTTTGCGCCGGGAATTTGGCCTTTTTGCCAACCTGCGTCCGGTCAGGAGCTTTAGCGGTGTTAAATCGCTGTACCAGGATCTAAATCTGGTGGTGGTCAGGGAGAACACGGAAGACCTTTATGCCGGGATAGAGCGCCAGGTTGGAGAAGATCAGGCGGAGAGCATCAAAGTCATTACCCGCAAAGCCTCGGAAAAAATAGCCGAATTTGCCTTTGACTACGCCGTGAAGCAGGGCAGAAAAAAAGTAACGGCTATTCACAAGGCTAATATCATGAAACTCAGTGACGGCCTTTTTCTTAAATCGGTAAGGGGTATTGCCGGCGGTTATCCCAGCATTGCCTTTAACGAGCTGATTGTTGATAACGCAGCAATGCAGCTGGTGCTTAATCCCTATCAATTTGATGTGATCGTAGCGCCCAACCTTTACGGCGATATTTTATCTGATCTCTGCGCCGGTTTGATCGGGGGGCTCGGTTTGGCTCCTGCAGCCAACATTGGCGATGAAGTTTCCATCTTTGAACCTGTTCATGGCAGTGCGCCGGACCTGGCCGGGGAAAAGGTGGCCAATCCAACGGCGATGATTCTCTCTGCTGTTCTGATGCTGAGGCAGATCGGTGAAATTGAGGCGGCTGACAGGATAGAAAAAGCGCTTGCAGCAGTAATTAAAAAAGGTCGTCATACCACACCCGATCTGGGAGGTAGCAGCAGTACGCTTGAGATGGCCGATGCGGTTATTGCCTGGCTTGAAAAAGGTTAGCTGCGCTTCAGGAAGCTCGAACCTTCCCCATGGCACCGCTTGCATGATAACCTATCGCTATAGCACTAAAAACTACTAATCAGGCCGAGAGCGTAGTGCATTATCAGATTAACATCCCTTACGTCAACCAGCCCGTCCCTGTTTACATCAGCCATTTCAACCAAAGTAGCAGGCAGCAGTAGTTGCAGTCCAAGCGCATGCCGCTGGGCCAGGGCTACATCCTGGATGTTGACCAGCCAATCGCCATTCAGATCCCCTTTAATCGTGGAGTTTACAGGGTTATCTTCTCGGCTGAAGCCGCTCACTGTTACTGAACAGGTAGCATTGGCCGTTCCATCTGCCATTTTAACTGTTATCGTTGTCTGCCCGCTGCGGTATGCCGTTACCAGTCCGCTGGTATTTACTGTGGCAACAGTACTGTCGCTGCTGGACCAGGTTAAAGGCGCTGTTGACAGTTCTGCCGGGATAATGCTGACCAGCAGAATCTCGATCGCTCCAACATCAAGGGTGAGGCTGGTCTTATCGAGTATTAAGCTGACTGGTGTTGCACTGTCAGAACCGTCCGGTATCCAGCGTAGCCAGCCCTCAATTTGCTCTAAGTTTAAGTTATTTAAATGCGGGCCGCCACTAACCATTTTGTTTTCATAGGCGAATGAATGGATGGCCACTACCCTGTAGGTGCCGGAAGAGGGGCTGTAGGTAAAAACCGGACTCCCGCTACTGCCGCCGCTGGTAAGGGCATCATAAAAGAGGCAGTTCTCATTCTGTGAGAGCACGGTACCCTGAGCCAGCCACTGTCCCTGGCTGGGGGATCCCCGCACGAAACCGGGATAGCCCACTACCGATACCGAGGTTGGTACCTGGTTGAACTGCAGGGGCATAAAAGTGGTGATGCCCTTAAAAGGCTGGTTGAAAAACAGCGCCCCGTAGTCATAGCGAATCAGGTTTTCCCGGTCGTTGTAACTTTCGTAACGCAGAAAAGTTTGGTTTACTTCTGCTTTAGCCGGTTCTTTGGTGGAGAATGGTTGCCGATTTTCCGGCCAGATTGTTTCGTACTGGCCGGGGGAAAAACGCGCGCCTTTGTACCAACCGCCAAGCGCGGTATTGTAGAGGTTGTGGGCATTGGTTAAAACCGTGTAGGGGCTGATCAGGAAACCGGTGCCGCGAATAAACTGCGTTCTGTATTCAATAGTCAGCATGCCGATTGTATTATAAGGATAGGTAATGCTCAGGCTGTTGTCGAGAGCAGAGCGATTATCAACCAGGCTGTTGAAGATGGTCTGGTTTGCAGTGAGACCGGTCAGGTGCAGGCGCTGCTGCTCTTCCCATCTACGCGAAGCATCAAAGAGCCTGTTTATTTCCAGAGCGCTGAGTGTTTTTTGTTCCGGTTCAAGCAGCTGGACAGAGAGCTGCCTGTTTTGGTTACTATCGTATTCCACCCACTTGTGCAGTTTACCGTCGATAATTTGCAGCACCAGGCGCTGGGAATTGTCAAAGGTAGGGCTTTCCAAAGGAGGGTCGGGGTGGCTGGGCTGGTCACTGGCAACAGCAGGAAGAGCAAGAGAGAGTAATAGAGCAGCACAAACAGGTAAAATTAGTAAATACTTATTAAGATGCTTAAAACTTAGCACTTTTTTCACCCTGATCTCTCACCCGTTGCAGCTATTTTTCTAAAGAAAATATAGTAAAAATATAGCAATATATCTAAAAAAAAGCAAGCGCCCTAATAGCGGTATAGATTTAAGTTTAAAGGATCTATGTTATAATTCCTTTAATTTCTATAAGATCTCTGAAAGGGCTGAGCATTTATGTCACTTGAACATCAGCGTATTGTCTGGGCCCTTGTTTTCCTGCTGCTGCCGGTGACCAGCCCAGCCACCCCGGCCCTGCTGGGACTTTCGATCGTGCCGTCTTTTCTGGCCCTGCTGGTCATGTTGGGGATTAGCGCGGCAGCAGTTTCAACGGTTAACTCGATTATCCTGACCCTCTCCTCGATGGTCTGCCGCGATGTTTACAAAAACGTTTCCACGGAAGCAGCAGAGGAAAAGGAACTTTTAATCGGCAAGCTTTTTGTGCCGCTTTTCACCGCGCTGATTGTTGCTTTTGCCACTCTGAGGTTCGATTTGATTGCCGCCCTTTCAGTGGCCTCTTCTGCCGGTTTGCTGGTGATGGTTCCAGCGCTCTTTGGCAGTTTCTTCTGGAAACGAGGCACTGCGGCCGGGGTGTTAGCCAGCATAGTCAGCGGTGGTCTGGTGGCAACGATCTTTCAATACGGCGCCATCCGTCCTCTTGGCCTCTGGCCCGGGGTCTGGAGCGGGTTGGTGGCGGTGACCCTCTTTATTCTGGTCAGCCTGGCCACCAAAGCTCCGGAAAAGAAGGCGGAGGAGTTTATCGGTTACCTGGCAGAAGAACTGGGGCGTAAAAATATTCTTTAAGCGCTAGGGAG
>JBFYYZ010000278.1:0-3221 GCA_041309745.1 Bacillota bacterium
GCATTGACCTGGTTAACCTGCCGGTCGGCGCCAGGCTGCAGGCCGGCAGAGAAGCCATCCTGCGGGTGACCCAGATCGGCAAGGAATGCCACAACCGTTGTGCAATCTACTACCAGGCCGGTGACTGCGTGATGCCAAAGGAAGGAATCTTTGCAGAAGTGCTGCTGGATGGTAAAGTCCGGGTTGGTGATTTAATAAAAGTTAGACCCTCGTACCGTTTTGGGGTGATTACTGCCAGCGATAAGGGTTCCTGCGGTGAGCGCGAAGACTTAAGCGGCCCGGCAATCGTGGAAATGGTTCAGCCCTGGGGCGATGTGGTTGAAACCATGATCGTTTCCGATGAAAAAGAGCAGCTTGCGTCGGCGATGCGGGAAATGGTTGGCAAGGGGTTTGATGCAGTTTTTACAACCGGCGGCACCGGCATGAGCCCGCGCGATGTAACCCCGGAAGCAACCCTGGAAGTGGTTGATCGTTTAGTGCCCGGTATTGCAGAAGCCATTCGCCGGGAAACAGCGGCGGCCACTCCGAAAGCGATGTTATCGCGGGCAGTGGCCGGAATCAGCGCTTCAACTTTGATCATCAACCTGCCGGGCAGCCCGAAAGCTGTGACTGAATGCCTCGCCGTTCTGACCCCGGTTTTAGATCATGCTTTAGAAACGGTAAGCGGACACGGCGGAGAGTGTGCCAGGCATTAGTCTTTGAGGGCGCTTAAGATTGAGCGCAGGCGCTCGCGGTAACCGGCAGTTTCGATAACGGTACCGGTAACAACGATATCGGCACCGGCCTGCCTGACGCGGCGGGCATCAATAGCGGTGCGGATACCACCACCGACAATCAGGGGCACATCAATTTCCCTCTTTACCGCCCGGATCATACCGGCCGGAACCGGCTGTGCAGCACCGTTACCGGCCTCGAGGTAAACATAAGACATCCCCATGTACTGAGCAGTTAAAGCGTAGCCGATTGCCTGCCAGAAGTTATCGCGGGCTACCAGTTCGGCTTCGCCGATTTCACCGAGTTTCATCCCCGGTTCAACAAGAATAAAACCGATTGAGAGCGCTTCAATACCCAGCCTTTTGAGGACCGGGGCTATTTTTGACTGGGTCCCGCTGATAAACTTGGAATTACGGGAATTCAGAAGACTAAGAAATAAAAAAGCATCGAGATTTAAACTGATCGAGTCGGATCCGGTGGGGAAAAAGAGCACCGGTATGGAGGCTCTTTCCTTAACAACGGCTGCAGTTTCGGTGAGTGTATTCTGGTTAACCCCGGAAGAGCCGCCAACAAATATTAGATCGCTACCCACTTCCTGCGCTGTTTCGGCCAGGCGGCCGGCAGCTTCAGGAGCCTGGCGGGCCGGGTCGATCAGGGTTACATGTACTGCTCCTTCATTTAACTTCTGTTCCAGGTATGCTTTGATTGTCATATTAATTACCTTCTCACTTGGTCCAGACGTAATTAGCTTTTAATCAATCGGGATTAAAAGCAAAAATGATGCTACATTAATTACAACTGATTACTGTTATTATAGTTTAGTTTAGGGGGTTTGACAACTGACCAGCCGGGAGTGCGCCGTTTAGTTGTTAGCACAGTATAGTCCAGTGGCAGTTACCGCTGCTATTTTTCTTTTAACCAGGCTTTCTAAGTGTTTGCGAACCATCTGCTCTTCAAAGTAACGCAAAACTTCCTGACCGTTATGCCGCTTGTAGATAAATTTCTTTGCGGTGAGTTCCGCCAGAGTCAGCGGTTTTTCAGTTATTGCGGATAGGATTTTCTGATCGCGCCGATCCAAAACTTCTGCATAGGCAGCCAATTTGCTGTCGATGTTTTTGGCAATTGGCATACTGTGACCAGTAGCAATTAACTCCGGCTTTAACGCTCGCAGCTTGCGGATGGAGGCCCGGAAATGTTCAAGGTCCGAAACAGGGTTGCCATACCAGGGCCCAAAGGCAGTAAGATCGATATCTGTGGCAAAAACTAAACCATATTCTTCGAATAGGTAACCGCAATGCCCCGGGGTGTGCCCCGGCAGGTGCAAAACCTTTAGAGTATGCCTGCCGGTATTGATCAGGTCGCCGTCTTCGAGATAGCGATCAATCTTAGTCGGCAAAAACTTGATCTGGCTGATCATCTTCCAGTAAGCTTCAATGTTAAACTGGCTCAACCCGCTAAAACGATAAAATTCCTCGGCATTTTCTACTCCGGGGGCATCAGCCCGGTGAATGGCGAGCCTGGCCTCTGTAAACAGGTGATTGCGAGCGACATGATCGCGGTGGAAATGGCTCAAAACCACTTGCCGCGTTTTGGGGACCAGGCTTTCTAACTCCTGCCCAACCCCGGTATCGATCAACAAGCTCTCCTCACCATCGATAAAAAGAGAATGGGCAAAGGGATAACGGCCGCGGTTTTCACCCTCGACGAACCAAATACCGGGCCTGATTTCTTTCATCCATTTCCACCCTCCTGACGAAATTGCCAACTGATGATTGCCATGTTGGATTGCCGTAATGAGAAAGAAAAACCCGCTTCACGATCAATTGACTTATCCCTGAAGCGGGTTTCTAGCCTAAAAAGTAAGTTCCGGATAATTACCGCTTGGAGAACTGAGGTGCGCGGCGGGCTTTCTTCAAGCCGCACTTCTTTCTTTCTTTCATCCGCGGATCGCGGGTTAAGTAACCGTTCTTTTTAAGCGCCGGCCTGTATTCTCCATCGGCATGAAGCAGGGCGCGGGCTATGCCATGCCTGATCGCTCCAGCCTGGCCGGAGAAGCCTCCGCCTTCAACCTTGGCAATTACATCAAAACTGCCATCGGTTTCAGTGGTTACCAGGGGTTGCCTGACAATAAGCTTAAGCGTTTCGAGGCCAAAGTACTGATCCATATCCTTGCCGTTGATTACAATCCGGCCGCTACCTGGTAACAGGCGTACTCTTGCTACCGATTCTTTACGGCGCCCTGTGCCTAAGTATTGTACTTCACTCAAGAGTCAGGACCTCCTTCCATCTGAACATCAGACACTTTGCCTTCCCAGGGCTGAGGGCTCTGAGCCTGGTGAGAATGCTGGCTGTCTTTGTACACACGCAATTTCTTAAGCATTGCCCTCCCCAGTTTATTGTGGGGCAACATGCCGCGAACCGCAAGATACATAGCGTGATCCGGCTTCTTGTCCATCAGGGTGGCATAATCAATTTTTTTCAGGCCACCCGGGTAACCCGAATGCCTG
>JBFYYZ010000279.1:0-4336 GCA_041309745.1 Bacillota bacterium
GAACCGCAGCAGTTCTGATTGAACCGGTTGGCCCGGAAAGCGGCACCAGGCCACTTGATTATGATTTCAACAAAGGTGTAGAAAAGCTCTGCCGCAAATATGGATCCTTGTTGGTCTTTGATGAGGTGGTAACTGCTTTCAGGATGGGCCCGGCTGGTGCGCAGGGTTATTTTGGGGTATCTCCTGATCTGACCATCTTCGGCAAGATTGTCGCAGGCGGTTACCCGAGCGCCGGTGGACTTGGCGGCAAAAGAGAATATATGAAATACCTGGCTGCCGGTTTGCAAGGTGGAGAAAAACATAAGAAAGCCCTGGTAGGAGGTACTATGGCTGCTAATCCTTTGAGCTGCATTGCCGGTTTTTACACTATTTGTGAAATCGAGAGAACCGGTGCTGCAAAAAAAGCAGGGCAGGTTGGCGACCGTATAGTAGCAGGTTTAAAAGAGCTGATTAAAAAGTATGATTTGCCTTTTGTGGTCTTTAACCAGGGGTCCATAGTGCATCTTGAGACAGTTGGCACTATGCATTTTGTGATTGACTGGAAGAAAATCTGGACTATTCCTGCAGTAATGAAAGCCACTGCGGAACGAAAAACGGAGATGGAGCACATGGGTGCCGCCTACATGGCCGAAGGTTTGGTCACGCTGGCCGGCAGCCGTTTGTATACCAGTGCGGCCTATACCGATGAAATGGTCGATGACGCAATCTCCCGCTTCGATCGGGTTTTTGCCAACGTGACCATTAAAGAAGGTTTGGTGGTGGTTTGACAGAGATGGATACAGAGCAAGCCCGAGTAAATGTGGTTTTGGCCGGCAAGAAACTGCTTGAGTCAGGATTGATCGCCAGAACGTGGGGTAATGTAAGCTGCCGGATCAGCGATCGCCAATTTGTGATCACCCCAAGCGGCAGGGCTTATGAGACCTTAAGCCCTGAAGAAATAGTGACAGTCAATATTGAAAATGGCAGCTACAGCGGGGATATAAAACCTTCTTCGGAAAAAGATCTGCATGCTGAAATATATAAGCACAGAAGGGGTGTAAATTTTATCATCCATACTCACCAGGCAAGCGCTTCTGCCCTTAGTCCCCTGGTCGAGGATATACCGGTCAGGGATCCTGAAGCTGTCAGCTGTTTTGGTGAGAAAGTGGCCTGTGCGGCCTACGGGCTGCCCGGTTCACAAAAACTGAAAAAAGAGGCTGTCGCAGCGCTTGCCCGCACTGAAGGCAAGGCTATTCTGCTGGCATATCATGGTGCAGTATGTCTTGGCAGTGATATGGAAGAGGCCTTTCAGGTGGCATTGGATCTTGAGAAGATCTCTGCTGACTTTGCCTGCCAGCGCTATGGTGAGATAAGTGGAGAGGTTATCAATAACGCAGATAAATTAAGAGAGGACTACGTTAAGCTGGTCTCAGCCGGAGCTGCTGATGGAGTAGAAGTGCCACAAAAAAGTTTTTACAACAGTGAGAGGAAGGGCGAGCACTTTATTTTATACTCCGGCTCAGCTGAAAATGATTCTTTAGCCGAAGAAGCAATTAGTTTCAGGGATATTAAAATAAAAATTCCGCCAGAGAATAAAGAAGCCGACAACCTGCCTGCAGAAGCAGAGCTGCACCGGGAGATTTATAGACGCAATAAAAAAGTTGGAGCGGTTATTCACACCACTTTGCCGGACATCCTGGCGGTGTCCCAGACCGGTAAAAGATTGTATCCTCTGCTCGATGATTTCGCTCAAATAATTGGCACAAGCGCCCGGGTGACCGATTACGACGGTTCGGCTCATTCAATTAAAGATTTGGCAGGAAAGCTAAACCGAAATAATGCTGTGCTAATCAGGGGAAACGGCGCCTTATGCTGTGGCTCGAACAACTATGATGCTTCTGCTGCTGTTCTGGTAATGGCTAAGAACTGCAAGGCAATGATCTGTGCTACCCTGTTAGGTAAAGTAAAACCGATCAACCCCTTTGAAGCAATGCTAATGCGTTATATCTATTTAAAGAAATACTCCAAGAAAATATGAGTTAACTAATTTTAAGGCTATAAGCAGTAGTAAAGCGGGAAGGGAGTAATCTCATCCTGCTTTGTTATTAATGGGTGATAAATACATGTATAAAAATATTTATAATAAGGTATTGACAATATTGTATAGCATACACTATAATAGTCAACAGGTGGTGAGATGATGAGCGAAACACAAGAGCTATTGAACTCGATTGTGATGGAGATGCGCAGGGGTGTTGTCATCCTCGGCGTGCTCAGCCGGCTTTCTGAATCAGAATATGGTTATTCTCTCGTGCAGACACTTGAAAAAGAAGATTTTCCCGTTGAACCAGGCACTTTGTATCCGCTGCTCCGGCGGCTTGAAAAACAGGGTCTGCTTGACAGCACTTGGGATACCAGTGAAAACCGGCCCCGTAAGTATTACAAGCTAAGTGACAAGGGGAAAGAAATATACAAAGAGCTTATAGGCGAGTGGCAGAAAATATCAGGCAGTATAACTGCTTTAGTTAAAGGCGAAAGGGGAAAATTATAATGGAAATGGTAGAGAGATATATTTATGCAGTGACAAAAAAGCTGCCGGAGAAGCAGCGCAGTGATATCGAGCAGGAACTGCGCAGTCTGATCGAAGATATGTTATCAGGGCAGGCTAAAAATGGCACACCATCAGCCAAGGATATTACGGCGGTGCTGCTTGAACTAGGCGATCCGGCTTTGCTTGCTGATCAGTACAGAGCTAAGAAGAGCTATTTAATCGGTCCGGAAAACTACGAAACTTACTTTCTGGTCCTAAAAATTGTTTTAGCAGCAGTTGCCTTCGGTATTACCCTAGCGATGACCATCAGCTATTTTGTGGAACCACCGAAGAGCATCATTGAACTATTTGCCGGCTACTTTGGCGCTATTTTCGGTGCGTTGCTGCAGGTATTTGCCTGGGTAACAGTTATCTTTGCAATCATAGAAAACAGAAGTTTGCCTCTAAGCCGGGAATTTAAAGACGAACAGTGGAGCCCGTCAGATTTACCGGAACTGCCAGACAGGAATTTAATGATCAAACCTGCTGAATCAATAGTCGGCCTACTTTTTGCTGCAATAGCAATCATCATATTTAACACGGCTGAACACCTAATCGGTATCTATAGTTTCAGTGATGACGGGGCTATGAGATTAATACCTTTATTTAATCATGAAGGGTTTCGTGCACTGCTGCCTTTGTTAAATATAATGCTGGCTTTGGGGATTGTAAAAGAGTCTATTAAGCTGGTCACCAGAAAATGGACCAAAGGGCTGGCTATGATCAACCTGGTCTTTAATGTGTTTTCGTTCGTCTTATTCGTTCTTTTCATCAGGGGAGAAGGCTTGTTAAACGATGCTTTCTTTTCTTTTTGGGTCGATGCGGGAATAATACCTGCTGATGCAGATCCACTGTTTCTGTGGGGCCGGGTAATTACAGGTTTAATTGCTGTTGTTGCCCTCGGTTTTCTGATCGACTCAGCAGTAATTCTTTATAAATCTTTTCGTTACCAAGATTAGTGAGAACAGAGGGACAGCTGGTTGACTTTCGTTCAGCTGTCCCTGTTTATCCTGTAAGCTTGTTCATCAAAGTAAGTTATAGTAAAACATAACCCAGATAATCCCAATACAACTTATAGCGATCAGGGTGTAGTGAATGCGTGCTCCGACAGTCCAATATTTTTTCAGCCAGCTCACGATTGCAAACACCACTATGGCTGCAGTGGATAAAGCAATCAGGTAGGGAATAACTAAAAAGGATTTAAAAGCGTCATCACCTGCAAAGAAAGCACGCGGCACATTGAAGGCTGGGTCAATGTCAGAAACCACGCCGATTATTCCTGTAAAAAGAATAAAAAGAAGCAGACCATCTAAAATGGCTGTCAGGCGCGCTGCCAGGGCACCCTTAGGCGCAAAACCACTTTCGCGACGACGAAGTCTCCCCAAAGAGGCGTAGATCCAACCTACGGCTGCGGTAAAGAGCAGTAAAAAACCGCCTCCGAGAAAAAGACCGGCCACCGATGAAGTTCCATACCAGGGTGCCTTGGTCATGGTAAAGGTCGGACCCTCAGCGCACATCATCATTTCCCCTTTATGGTTTGGCACAAAAACCAGCTTGTTGATCATGTCTGCCCGATCTCCGAAACGGTTGACATAAACACCGGATTCTGTCTCAACAAACTGTTGTGGAAATCCAAGCAGGTTAATCAAGAGGTAACCATCATCACTGATACTAACCCGCGTTGCAGACATTAGGTTAAACAGTTTTTCAACCGTTGAAAAGTTGGCACGGTTGGGCTGGTATTCACCGGTGAGAGCAACTGTTCGC
>JBFYYZ010000280.1:0-3071 GCA_041309745.1 Bacillota bacterium
TGCTTTTTCTAACCTTGGTCTTGACTGGCAGGAGCATGTTGAGATAAACAGGGAGTTATTCCGCCCGTCAGAGATTATGATCAGCAAGGCTGACCCATCTCAGGTCCGGGCTAAGCTGGGCTGGGAGGCGCGGTATATGATGCCCCAGGTGGTGGAGATGTTATTGGAAGCTGAACAGGGGCAGCAAAAGTAAAACAATTATCAGGGAGGTTATCTCTTTTGTCGAAAACCGCTTTAATTACCGGAATCACCGGCCAAGATGGCGCCTATCTGGCCGAGTTTTTAATTAATAAGGGTTATACTGTTCATGGGATCAAGCGGAGGTCTTCCCTTTTTAATACTCAGAGGGTTGATCATTTATATAAAGATCCGCATGAAGCAGAGACCCGGTTTTCACTACATTACGGCGACCTGACCGATTCATCAAACATTATCCGGATTATCCAAGAAACGCAACCCGATGAGTTATACAACCTGGGGGCGCAGAGCCATGTTCAGGTCTCATTTGAGACACCGGAATACACCGCTAATGCCGATGCGTTGGGTACTTTAAGGCTTTTAGAAGCTTTCAGAATTTTAAAACTTGAGGATAAGACACGTTTTTACCAGGCTTCGACCAGTGAGCTTTTCGGTAAAGTGCAGGAAACGCCGCAGAGCGAAACCACTCCGTTTTACCCGCGCAGTCCTTACGCGGCGGCCAAGCTTTACAGCTACTGGATTACGGTTAACTACCGCGAAGCGTATGGAATACATGCCAGCAACGGCATTCTATTTAATCATGAATCCCCGATTCGTGGGGAGACTTTTGTAACGCGCAAAATAACCCGGGCGGTAGCGCGTATCAAGCAGGGCTTGCAGCAGAAACTATACCTGGGCAATCTGGATGCAAAACGGGACTGGGGTTTTGCCGGCGACTACGTGGAAGCCATGTGGTTGATGCTGCAGCAGAAAGAGCCAGATGATTATGTAGTTGCCACCGGTAAAACGAACACAGTAAGAAAGTTTTGTGAGCTTGCCTTCCAGGAGGCCGGCATTATGCTGCGCTGGGAAGGGCATGGGGTTAGCGAGAAAGGAATTGATCAAGAAACAGGCAAGATATTAATCGTGAACGACCCGACTTATTTTCGCCCCACTGAAGTAGACCTGATGCTTGGGAATCCGGCCAAGGCCAAGGCAAAGCTCGGCTGGGAACCTAAAGTTAGTTTTGAAGAACTGGTTAAAATGATGGTCATTGCAGACCTTAAGCAGGCAGAACATGAGGCTGTTTGTTTAAAGGAGGGTTACTGCTATAATGGAGCGAACAGACAAAATCTATATGGCAGGGATTACCATGTGCCAGGACTATAATATACAATACAGTTCCCGCTTCATATCACTTATGCCCACTAACCTCTACGGTGTGAGCATCTAAATCTGGCCGGGCCAGATAAAATTATATGCGTAACGGTGCTGAATTATGCTTAGAACGATGATATTGGTTTTCCTTGCGGTTATTGCCTCAGCGGCTCTGTTCGCTTTTTTTATTTATTCAGTATTCCTTCTGGGTCTGATTGAGTTTCCATGGTTTTCAGGTGTAACCATGGATCAACTGTCACATATTACCTATTATTCAGTAGCCACGCCCATCCTGCTTGTGGTGCTTTCTTTTACAGGCACTGGCTTCTGGATAGGCTGGACAATACTTACCTTAAAGGTGGCCTCTCCCATGCCTAAAATCGTTGAAAAAAATGACCATTCCAAAATAAAAGCTTTCATACTCTGCCTAGCCATGGTGATTATTTCGGCAGCGCTGATATATGGCGTCTATATCCGAAACTTCTGGGCCCTGGCTCTACCTGCACTTGCAATTTCTGCTGTAGTGCTTGGAGCCGTTTTCTGGATCGGATTGACAATAATCACTACAAGGGCTACATTGCCGGCTAATAAAAAGCAGGAAGAGTCTGCCTGATGAAAGTGCTCATCATGGGTTACAGGGGCAATCCCTACTGCGGCGGGCAGGGTATTTATATCTATAACTTATCAAGAGAGCTTGCGCGTCTTGGCGTCGAGGTTGATGTAATGGTGGGCCCCCCCTATCCTGATCCTCTTGATGATTGGGCCACGGTTTATAAAATTGAAAACCTCAATATGTGGTCTATTAATACCAGGGAAATCCCCCATGAAAAACTTCACAAAATCTTTTCCCCCTGGAATTTTGTCGATTACATAATGACAAGGTTTTATTTCTTTTTTGAAATGGCAACTTTTAGTTTTAAGGCTTTTTTCGCTTTGAAAACCATTCTCAAGACCACAAGATACGACATTATCCATGATATTCAAACCCTGGGCTGGGGTACAATTCCGATGAAGGGCTACGGCATACCGATTGTGACAACTGTTCATCATCCTCTCACGAAGGATAGGGAGGTTGATTTAATGAACAATTTTGGGCTCTGGGAAAAGACGACTACAATCCTATTTTATTCCCTGGTGATGCAGTCCTTTGTTATTAAAAGGCTGGATCGGGTGATCACCTCCTACAGGGAGGGTGTTGATGAATTATATAAAGCTTTTAAGGTTAATAAAGACAAGGTTACAGTAGTGTATAACGGGATGGATGTCGATCTATTTAGAAATACTGGCGAAGAAAGGGAAGAAAATGCCCTTCTTTTTGTCGGTAACACAGAAGACAGCAAAAAGGGGCTTGTCTACCTCCTTGAAGCGATGAAACTTCTGCCTGAGGAGGTAACCCTGACTCTTGTCGATGACGGCCCGCCAATAAAACTTGCGGCTGCAGATTTGATAAATAAGATGAACCTGGGCCATCGGGTAAAATTCACCGGGAAGTTAACCTTTGAAGAACTTGTCAGCATATACAGTAGAAAAACTCTGCTTGTGATGTCCTCACTTTTTGAGGGTTTCGGCCTACCCGCTGCTGAAGCCATGTCATGTAAAACGGCTGTAGTGACAACTACATCGGGCGCTCTCAAGGAAGTGGTGACCCCGGATTGTGGCATACTTGTACCTCCAAAAGACCCCATCGCTTTGAGTGAAGCGATTATAAAGCTCCTTGGAGACAGGAAAAGATCGGA
>JBFYYZ010000281.1:0-3325 GCA_041309745.1 Bacillota bacterium
AATTGCTATCGACAAATAACTATGCTATACTACCTCTGGCAATTTATAATACTCACGCCTGACGAGCCTGGTTCCTGTTGGCGCAATGCTGGGAATCGACAATGAAGCGGGCGGCGGTAAAAACAAAGGAGGAGTTATTTTGGCCAAGGTAAGTATGAAACAACTTTTGGAAGCGGGTGTCCATTTCGGGCATCAAACCCGTCGTTGGAATCCGAAGATGAAGCCCTACATCTTCACCGAACGCAACGGAATCTACATTATTGATCTTCAGAAAACAGTCAAGCTGATGGATGTCACCTACAATTTTGTGCGTGATTTAACGACCGATGGGGGCAGCATTATTTTTGTCGGCACAAAGAAGCAGGCCCAGGAATCAATTCGCGTTGAAGCTGAACGCTGTGGGGCGCACTACGTGAATCACCGCTGGTTGGGTGGTATGCTCACTAACTTCAATACTATCCGTCGCCGGATCGACAGGATGGTTGAACTGGATCGGATGGAAGAAGATGGCACCTTTGAGCGCCTGACCAAAAAAGAAGTGTTGAATCTGCGTAATGAAAAAGAACGGCTGCTGAAATTTTTACGTGGCATTCGTGATATGAAAAAGATCCCCGATGCAATTTATGTTGTTGACCCAAGGAAAGAAAAAATCGCCGTCGCCGAAGCCAGGAAACTGGATATTCCGGTAATCGCTATTCTTGATACAAACTGCGACCCAGACGAAATCGATTACCTCATTCCGGGCAATGACGATGCAATCAGAGCGGTGAAACTGATCACCTCCGTGATCGCTGATGCGGTGCTTGAAGGAAAGCAAGTCAGCGAAGCGCCTGATGTCGAAGAACAGACTAAAATAGTTGAGAAAGAAAAACCGGAATTTGAGGAAGATGCTGCTCCTGAAAAACCCGAGGAAAAAGAAGAAGCAGTGGTCGCAGTTTCTGCTGCGGAACCTGATGAAGAGATCGCAGACGATAAAGAGCAGGAAGAAAACAAAGAAGAATAGTTGACAGGAGAGTGTAAATAGATGCATATCGATGCAAAGATAGTAAAAGCCCTGCGTGAAAAAACAGGGGCCGGTATGATGGATTGTAAAAAGGCGCTGACCGAAGCTGAAGGAAATGAAGAAAAAGCGATCGACATCCTGAGGGAAAAAGGCCTCGCCGCTGCCGCCCGTCGTTCAGGAAGAGTGGCCAATCAGGGCGTAATTGATTCCTACATCCACATGGGAGGCAAAATAGGGGTCTTGGTGGAGGTTAACTGCGAAACTGACTTTGTAGCCCTCAATGAAGAATTTCGTCAATTCGTTCGCAATATTTGTCTGCAGGTTGCGGCGACAAAGCCTCTTTTCCTGAAAAAAGACGAAGTGATGGAAAGCATTCTCGAGAAGGAGCGCCAGATTATCAAAGCCCAGGCTCTGAACGAAGGCAAACCAGAAAAAGTGATCGACAAAATCATCGAAGGTCGCCTTGAAAAATACTATCGAGAAAATTGTTTGCTGGAACAGCCTTTTGTTAAAGACGAAGATCAGACAATCAGCGAACTTTTAGCGGCAATGATCGCAAAAATTGGCGAGAACATTGTGATTAAACGCTTTACTCGTTTTGAAATCGGTGAGGGGCTCGAAGATGAGCCTACGACCTGCGGCTGATCAGAAAAAAAGGACACTGCAAAGTGTTCTTTTTTTAAATGAAATTTTAGGCTTAGGGCAAATTATTTATCGGTTTTGAAGGTAGAATATTATTTTTTGTCGAATGAATGTAGAGTTGGAGGTGCAGATTGGAAAAACCTGCCTATAAGAGGGTTGTGATCAAACTAAGCGGCGAAGCAATGGCCGGTGAACAGGGCTTCGGGATCGATCAGGAAGTAATAGAAGGCATTGCCTTGCAGATCAAAGAAGTTACTAAATATAACGTTCAAATAGCGATTGTCGTCGGGGGTGGGAATATCTGGCGGGGCGCCCAGGCCGGTACCAAGGGTATGGACCGGGCTACCGCAGATTATATGGGCATGCTGGCAACCGTGATCAATGCTCTGTCCCTGCAGGATGCTCTTGAAAGACATGGGGTAGATACCAGGGTCCAGACGGCTATAGAGATGCAGAAAGTAGCTGAGCCTTACATCAGAAGGCGTGCTTTGCGACATCTCGAAAAGGGTCGGGTGGTGATCTTTGCCGGAGGCACCGGTAACCCTTATTTTTCGACAGATACTACTGCCGCTTTGCGAGCGGCGGAAATAGAAGCGGAAGTAATTCTCCTGGCAAAAGGAAAAGTAGATGCAGTTTACGACGCCGATCCGCTGACTAACCCGGATGCCAAGCGCTTTACTGAATTAAGTTATATCGAGGTTATTAACCAGGGCTTAGGAGTTATGGATTCAACAGCTGCTTCGCTTTGCATGGACAACAAAATAAAGATTATCGTTTTTGGTTTAAACTTAGGCAACATCAAAAAGGTGATTATGGGTGAAAATATCGGCACGACAATCAGGGGTGAGTGATCTATGTTAGATTTTATTTACAGTGATGCAGAAGAGCGGATGGAAAAAGTAATCAATGCTTTCCAGCGAGAACTGGCTACGTTGCGGGCTGGCAGGGCCACCCCGGCACTACTTGATCGCATCGAAGTTGATTATTACGGGACCTTAACTCCTCTCAATCAGCTGGCTGGAGTATCTGCTCCGGAATCGAGACTTTTGATCATACAACCCTGGGATAAACAATCGATTGGCGATGTCGAGAAAGCGATTCTTAAATCTGATTTGGGGCTGACACCAACCAGCGATGGGAATGTAATTCGCCTTAACATCCCACAGCTTACTGAAGAGAGGCGAAAAGAGCTGGTTAAGGTGGTTCGCAAGAAGGCAGAGGAATGCAAGGTCAGCATCCGTAATATCCGTAGGGACGCTAATGAAGAGATCAAGCAGCTTGAAAAATCCAGCGATATAACTGAAGATGAACGGCGGCTTGCCCAGGATAATATCCAGGAGATTACAGACAAAAAGATTGTTGAAATCGATGAGGTTACAGCTACCAAAGAAAAAGAGATGATGGCAGTATAAACCTGATCTTTATTAATGCCAGGACGCGGCTCTCTTTTGGCTTGCAAGAGGGAGCCTTTATTATTGATCAATGGTGAAAACACGATGACTTCAGGTGACAGAGGTGCGGCTTTGCCGGATACCATAGATACGCAGAAAATTCCAGAACATGTTGCCATTATCATGGATGGTAACGGACGCTGGGCTACCGAACGTGGACTGCCCAGACGCGAAGGTCACCGTCAGGGCGTAGAAACAGTTCGTGAAACAGTGCGCAACTGCAATGAAC
>JBFYYZ010000282.1:0-4458 GCA_041309745.1 Bacillota bacterium
CTGAATCTTCGTCAAAATCGCCGAAGAGGTGATCAAAGTGAAAAGTCATTTCCACATCGGCGCTGCCACCGGCTGGCAGAATACCCTTTCTTTCATCTCCTACATATTCGCCGCCCAGATAAGCAACCTCGCGATCCAGTCCCAGACTGAAATCGATTGTTTCACCATCTTTCTCCGCTGTGCCGATCAGCAGCACGACAAAACCTTCAGCCGGACCACCTGATGCCCGGACCATTTCCCAGTAAATGGCATTATACCGACCGGTTGGAACAGCTGCTGCTTCTCCAACCAGAGCAGGATCAGCATCCGGATCGGCCAGGTCAATGGTATGCACTTCGGCCAGGTCAACCCTGGCCTGGACCAGATCCTCAAACTCCCAGCCCATTTCAGTTTCAAAGGGCGGATCAGTCTGAAAGGCTGAAATTGATGTCAAGGTTACGTAGGCATGATCAAAACTAAGCTCCCAGCCGTCTTTACAGACAAAACCCTCGCGGATAAATTCCTCCCCGTTGGCTGTAAAAACCAGAGTACCCGTTTCGCCAACTTCTTCTTCCACTGGTAACTCTTCCTCGACAACCTGCTCTGCTGCACAGCCTGCCACTAAAAACAGGGCCAGTAATACTGCCATAAATAACACCGCTAAACCCCAATCTCTTCTCACTGCACTGAACCTCCATCATCGTACTTACCAGAGCATAAACAGCCTCGTGGTAGCACGTAATTTTGTTTTAGTATTACTACTTAAGAATAAAGGATCCATTTCTGACTGTCAAGAAATTTTTCTGCAGTTATGATTGGGATCTGAAGCTGGTTAAAAAGAGCTGATCAGCAGGCGCTTTTTATAATACCGCCGCCGATGACCTCATCTTCAGTATAAAAAACTGCCGATTGGCCCGGTGCAATAGCCTTTTGCGGTTCACTGAAGAGCACGTGGGCTGTTCCCGCTTCCGGTGGGTAGAGCAAGGCCGGCACTGCCGGAGCACGGTAACGGACTTTTACAGCGATTTCCAGGGGCTCGTGCGGGATCACTCCACTCACAAAGCAAAGGGTGTGAACCATAAGTCCATTGCTATTAAGTTCTTCTTCCCTGCCGACTATGACCCGGTTCTGCGCGGCATCAATGCGCACCACATAAAGGGGCCACTTTGCAGTAAGCCCCAGGCCTTTACGTTGCCCAACGGTATAAAAAGCAATGCCCTGGTGCCGCCCTAACAGCTCTCCCTCTACCGAATAGATCTCACCCGGCTGAACCGCTGCGGGGCATTCGCGCTCTAGAAAGCGGTGGTAATCATGATCGGGGATAAAACAGATCTCCTGGCTTTCAGCCTTCTCGGCCACCGGCAGTTTTTCAGCCACAGCTAGATCGCGGACTTGCTCTTTGGTCAAATCGCCCAACGGGAACAGGGTTTTAGACAGCTCCCGCTGGCCGAGCATGTAAAGCATGTAGCTTTGGTCTTTTTGCTGATCCCGGCCACGGTAGAGACGGTTCAGGTTGGCAGCCGCATCAAAAATATTCCTTACGTAGTGCCCGGTGGCAATATAATCAAGCCCCAGGCCCTCAGCCTTTTCCAGAAGCGCCTTAAATTTAAGGTGTCGGTTGCACTCCACACAGGGGTTAGGGGTTTTACCCTGCAGGTAGTTTTCAGTAAAATTATTCACTACAGTATCGTAAAAAAGATCTTTCAGGTTAAAAATGTAGTGGGAGATACCCAGTTGATCGGCCACGCGCCGGGCATCGTTTACCGCTTCCAATGAACAGCAGCCCTGCTGCTGATCATCTGCCACCGCTTCCGACAGCGGATCTACCCAAAGGCGCATAGTGACCCCGACCGGGCTGTAACCGGCACGTAAAAGCAGGAGAGCCGCAACTGAGCTATCGACTCCGCCGCTCATCGCTACCAACACTTTTTTATCCCTGCCGTCTGATTCCATCGCAACCGCTCCCCATAAGAAAAGGCACCCCTGAACCAAATTCAGCGGGTGCCCCATAGGTTTTGATCATTGTTGTTACAAGCTTTTCACCTTTAAGGCTGGGTCCACCAGCCGACTTTACTGCCGCCACTGTCCTCTATATAGGTTTCAAGCACTTCAGAATATCCATCAACATTTACTGTGGTTGTAGACCCATTAGTTTCCTTGGAAATCCTGGTTATCCCGTCGCTGGTGCCGGCGCCACTGCTATGACGCAGGTAATTGTAGCCAACGCCATCGCTTTTGTTATAGCTTCTCGAAATCGTTTCACTGACATAACCTTTTTCACCGGGATTGGGCATAACACCAATCTGGCTGCTGTGCCAATTCTGGATCGAGCTGCCACTGATAATCCTCATGTACTGGCCGGGCAGAGCATCACGGGCGGTTGCCCCGTGGAAATAACCGTAACTGCTGAAATATTTGTAAGAGTTGTAAACAAACTGACCGGGAGCAACATTGGGCTTGCTGGTAACAGACCAGCCATCATGCACACCGCTGGCCGAACCCATCCCGGCAGCAAAGAAAGCTGCCTTACCACCATCAAAAGCATAGCTGTGCTCATGCTCGACCATTCCGATGTGGGAAAAGATATTGGTAAAACGGGTCATTACCTCCTGAAAACGGCTGGCGGCAAAGACAGCCGACCCTTGGAAGATAATCATAAAAACGATCAAGATGACGAGTAAAAGTGTTATCGGTTTCCTGACTTTTTTCAAAGTTACAGCCTCCTTAAAAATTGCAGAAAAGCAAAACTGCTAATGTAAAAATAATCTTTTTCTCTTTCCGTCTATTCTACTATAAAACTCTCCAAGATGCCAATCTTAAAAAAGCTCGAGTAATCATTAACTCGATCCGGCCATCAGCAGGAGAACATCGCTGAGCCGTTAAGTTTAGCTGATGATCGTCCCCGTCTTACCTTCCAGTGCATCCAGCGCTTTGTAGAGCGAAGTAATAATTGCTTTTTTGCCGGGATTATCCTTGACAAAATTCACTGCCGCTTGCACCTTCGGCAGCATGCTGCCCGGGGCAAAATGGCCTTCAGCCATATATTGCTTGGCCTCCTCAACACTTACCTGATCCAGATCTTTTTGATCCGGCTTATTAAAGTTAAGCGATACTTTATCCACCTCGGTAAGGATCATCAGAATATCTGCACCAATATCATCGGCCAGGCGCGCAGAGGCCAAATCTTTATCAATCACAGCAGCCACTCCACGCAGAGAACCATCTTTGTTCACGACTACCGGGATCCCTCCGCCCCCAGCGGTAATTACTATGGTAGTATCCCAGAGTTCTTTTAAGCAGGAAAACTCCACAATCCGCTTCGGCATAGGCGAAGCAACCACCCTGCGCCAGCCGCGTCCGGCGTCTTCTTTCATGATGTAACCTTTTTCAGCCTCAATCTTCTTCGCTTCTTCTTCACTGTAAAAAGGACCAATCGGTTTAGTCGGGTTCTTAAAGGCTGGATCATTTTCATCTACTACAACCTGGGTAATGATCGTCACAACCGGAACATTCCTATTTTTTTTCTGCAGGGCGTGCCGCAGCGCCTGCTGAATGTGGTAACCGATATAACCCTGGCTCATTGCCCCGCATACATCAAAGGGCATCGCCGGGACTACAGCGGATGCCGCCTCGCTGGCCAGGACAATATTGCCTACCTGGGGTCCGTTACCGTGCACGATCGCCAACTCGTAATCCAACCTGCTCATCTCGGCAATATACTCAACTGTTTTTTTGATCACCTCAAGCTGAGCATCGGCCGTTGCCGGCGCTCCCTTGCTCTGCAGAGCATTACCCCCTAAGGCTACCACGATCTTTGCAATTGCCATCTAATCGCCTCCAAATATCCAGTTGATAAATATGTCCGTTACCCGATTACAGGGTCATTATATCCGGATATGGAGGCGAAGGCAATACTGTCTCCGCCTTCTGTAATTAAGGCTTACTTAACTGTCAGATCAATGCTGACCAGGTTCTCTAAGCTGCCATCCTTGGGGCTCTCGGTAAAAAATTCCAGGACAATGGCAGAACCACTGGCCAAATCCCCTGTTTCCAATTCGAAACTGTAAAATCCCCAGTCACCCATCGCTGCTGTGGTAAAGCCCTCAGCTAAAGGGTTTCCTTCAGCATTCAGCAACCGGTACCTAATGTTGCCCTCAAAAACGTTGCCAATGCCCTCAACCCTGAAACTATTTTCAACCTGATCTCCAGGCAGAGGCCGGAAGACCCTGATCCACCCTGATCCGTAATGTCCGGTGGGTAGGTATTCAAGTCCATACAAAATGGGCACATAAACCTGGGCTCCCGTGGCAACAAATTCAACCGGCAAAGCCGGATCATCAATCACCACGAGATCAGAAGGATAAGTTAAAGCCTCGGTTACCATCTCGCCTTCAGCAGGGTCGGTAAAGTTTACCATCACTTCCAGACGGCCGTCTCTTTCCACAAGATCAGTGATCTCAACAGAATAGCCTCCGGTCG
>JBFYYZ010000283.1:0-4666 GCA_041309745.1 Bacillota bacterium
TATCGGCTGGTCCGGCAGCGGCTTAAGTATCAGCCACCTGTTTTACCTCCGGTTTCAGCCTTTGCATCACAGCTGATTAGTGAGGCTCTCGATGCAGGTCGCAGTGTCCTTGATGAATATGAATCGAAGCAGTTACTTGCCGCCTACGGCGTGCCGATTGTCGCTGAAATATTAGCGCATTCGGAAGCGGAGGCCGTAGAAGCGGCCTTTAAAATCGGTTATCCGCTGGCCCTAAAAGGTTGTTCTGCAGAATTTGCTCACAAAACCGGCAAGGGTTTAATCCATTTAAATATCACAAATGAAGAAGAGGTACGTGAAGCATACCGGTCAGTGATGAAGGCTGCCGGGCAGGTAATACCACTGCTGGTGTCGAAAATGATCAAAGGCGACCGGGAATTGATGGCCGGTATGGTGAGGCATTCTTCCTTCGGACCCTGCGTGCTTTTCGGGCTGGGTGGCATTTTGGCCGAGGCTCTTAAAGACAGGACTTTTCGGCTCGCGCCGCTTAATGAAACGGAAGCTGCCGAGATGCTGCAGGACATCAGGGCCAGAGAGCTCCTTGGTGCCTATCGCGGGATGCCTGCAGTCGATCAAGGAGAGTTAGCCTTTGTACTGCAGGCAGTGGGCAACATAGGCCTGCTCCACCCGGAGATTGCGGAAATAGATCTCAACCCGGTCATGATCAGCGGGGCAAAACCACTAGTGGTCGATGCTCTGATTATCATTGGTAGTGCTGTTCAAATATCTTAGAATCAAAGACTTTTATATAGAAAATTTCCAGCTGAATTATTATATTAACAAGTAGGTGATTTACATTGTCCAAGATAGAAGTGCTGGCTTTTGGTAAACTCTATTTTCTTTTTTCAAAGAGGAACTGGCCGATGCCGCTTTCTTATGAACTGGACAAACCAATTACCGCAGATGAACTGCGAGAAAAGCTTGACATTCCGGCGGAAGATGTTGAAGTGGTATTCATCAACCGTTCGTTGAAACCGTTAAAAACTATGCTGAAGCCGGGCGATCGGATCGCTTTTGTTCCTCATGGTGTACCCAGTATTCACCGCTTCAACCTTGGTTTTTACGATGTTAACTAGCAGAGAAAACTGAGAGGAACAAGCCATGTGCGGACGCTTTGCCCTGGTTACCGAGAAACACATCCTGGAACTTTTATTCGAGCTTGATTATTCCTTAGATTTTGAAATTAAATCTCGGTTTAACATTGCTCCAACCCAGCAGGTGCCAGTTGTGAGGCTTTCTGCTGCAGAAGATAAGCGTGAGCTGGCTCTTTTAAAGTGGGGGCTGGTCCCTTTCTGGGCCAAGGATGAAACAATCGGTAACCGCCTGATCAATGCCCGCGCCGAAACTGTCCGTGAAAAGCCGGCGTTTCGCGACGCTTATAAAAAGAGGCGCCTGCTGATTCCAGCCAGCGGTTTTTATGAGTGGAAAAGTGAAGCCGCCGGCAAACAGCCCTACTTTATCACCACTAAAAGTAAGGAACTGATTTCCCTGGCCGGACTCTGGGAAAGATGGGATAAAGGGCCGGATCAGCCGCTTGAAACCTTCACCATTCTCACTACCGAACCGAACCCGCTTGTTGCTGAACTGCATAACCGGATGCCGGTAATTATCCCGCCGCAATCCTTTGGCGCCTGGCTCGATCCCCTAACCGGAGAGGATCACTTGCAGCAGCTTATGAAACCCTACCCTGAGGATCACCTTACCTATTACCCCGTTTCCCGCCTGGTAAATAAGTCAACCACTGATCTGCCCGCGATGATCGAACCTCTTTAAAAACTACGGGCAGATACCGGTTTGCCCAAACCTCTGTAAGATTGAACTTTATTCCTGCTTCAATTATAATTATAAGTCGGAGTTGAATTTGTATTTACGTGACCACTGTTTTTAAAATAACAGGCATCATTATTATAGTTCGGCGACTGCACGATTCCTAATTGCCGGCAGTTTTTTTGTGTACCCGGTAAGCAGCTTCAGCGAATAAAAGCAACTGAAGAAGGAGTGTATGAAAGTGAGTGAATTCTTTACCAGGATGGGAGACGGTTCGGGTGTTTACATGACCGCCGAAGAGATCCGTGAAGACATCCTGAAAGGCGTAAAAGATGCGGCAGATCGCGGTAAAATAGCCGAGCTGACGCAGGATGAGATGGATTACCTCTTTAAGATCATTACCATGCCGGGCAACATTGTCGGCGTGGAACGCGGGCGGGAGGTAGTCAGCACCTCCGATTCCGGTAGCTGTAAGATGACCTACCATGCCAATATTGCGATGGAGCGTTCCATGGCGGTTTTGGTCAGCGAAAAAGTACTGGGCGCCGACTCGGTTGACATCGGCAACATGGATTACAGTTACAAGGCTGTGAAGCAGATCATCCACAACGAAACCCCGGTGATGGAGCTGGCTCAGCATAATGCGGTAATGCCTGTTCTTTACGGCTCTATGCCCAACCTGGGTCTTTATACCAAGCCGGATGGCCCGGTGGAGAACTGGTCCGAACTGTTGCCGCTGGCCAAGATCGAAGAAGCACGGGCAGCCCAGGAAGAGGCGGTTGAGCATGCCGTGCGTGACATTGTCTTTGTGGCCGGTGAAATGTATGAAGCAGGTGCAGACGGTATTAACCTTGATACCTGTGGTGCTTCAGGCGACGCTGATTTTTTGGCCGGATTGTTAGCCACAGAGAAGATTAAGGAAAAATACCCCGACTTGGGAGTTGAGTTTGGCGCCGCGGGGGAGTTTGTGCTTGGTATGCACGGCAAGATTGAATATGATGGCGCTAAAATTGCCGGTCTTTACCCTCACAAACAGGTAAAGCTGGCCGAAAAAGCAGGCGCAAATATCTTTGGTGCAGTGGTTAACACAAACACCAATAAGTCCTTCCCCTGGAATATTGCCCGCACTGTCACCTTTGTCAAAGCCTGCACAGCAGCGGCTGAGATCCCGGTTCACGTTAATGTGGGCATGGGGGTAGGCGGTATTCCAATGAGTGAAATACCGCCGATAGATGTTGTTACCAGGGCCGATAAGGCGCTGATTGAAATCGGCAAAGCCGACGGTTTATAGATAGGCGTAGGCGATACTTTCAGCCTGGAAGTGGCTCACGCCGTATCTTCCTGCATGAGTGGAATTCGCACAGCCGGAGATCTGGTCCTGCGGATGCAACTCGCAAAAAGCATGAAGATAGACGCAGCCAAACAATATGTAGCAGATAAGCTTGGTGTTAAGCCAATCGATTTGAGTGATTCTGACCTGATGGCTGAAATCCGGGCCAAAAACGGCCTGGGCCGCTCATTCGATTTGAATAAATCGCCGAAAGGCATCGAAGCCAAGTTTAATATTGCCCGTATTCTGGGGATTAAAATCAACTCGGTCGAGCTCTTCAGGGGAAGAGCCGGGCTGAATAAAGAGGGAGCGTAACAGATGAGCCTGGAATCAATCCTTAAAGAAGCAAAACAATCGATTATCGACATAGATGAAGCTAAAGCGGTAAGTGTGGCCAAACAGGCGCTTGAAGAAGGTCTGAATCCGGTACAGGTGCTGACTGAAGGTTACAGTGCCGGTATCCGTGAAATAGGGGAACTTTTCAGCAGGGGTGAGGTATTCCTGCCGGAGATGATCCTATCGGCCGAAGCAATGAAAGCGGCAACGGCGGTTCTGGAGAACTCCATCACCGGCGCGGCCGCGGAAAAGATCGGCAAGATGATCTTTGCTACCGTTGAAGGCGACGTTCACGATATTGGTAAAAGTATCGCCATTGCCCTGATCCAGACCCAGGGAGTGGAAGTAATCGATTTGGGTCGAGATGTACCCGTTGATAAAATTATTGAAGCGGCAGAGGAGCATGGTGCCAAGGTGATCGGTACCAGCGCCCTTCTGACCACGACTATGCCGAACCAGGAAAAACTGGAAAAGGTGCTGCGCGAGCGCGGTCTGCGCGATAAATACAAAACCATAGTCGGCGGCGCGCCCTGCACTCAGCGCTGGGCTGACAAGATCGGTGCCGATGCTTACGCGGAAGATGCAGGCGAGGGTGTTACCAAGGTCCTCGAGCTAATGAAGGCGTAACTAAATTACTACTGTTTTGATGTTAATCTGCTGTCGCTGAAAACGACGCTCACGATCGCTCTCTCCAGAATTACAGCGGCTCATCAAGGAGCAGCGCAGGATACGGCTGTCTATTGCCCCCCTCACCCTGACCCTCTCCCTCCAGGGGAGAGGGGGCTGGTATACTATTTATGTAAGAGGCGTAAGAGATCGTTTTCCGCTTCGAAATTTTAAAGCAATAAGTTACATTTCCCCCTTGAGGGATAGCATAAAACTGAGGGATAGCATAAAACTGAGGGATAGCATAAAACTGAGGGATAGCATAAAACTCCCTCCCCCTTGAGGGGGGTGGGTCGGGGTGGGGGTGAAAAATAGTTCTACCTTTTACCAACCTCTAACATCTATTTTAAGGCCGACTCAGGAGACTCTGTGTCGACTTAGGAGGTTTCCTGTGAAGCTTCTTTAAGAGCCGTCGCAATTCTTAAATAAGCGATCGTGAGCGAATGCTTACTGTGACAGTAATAAGAGTAAATACTTGTTGTGAACGTTATTTTTTACTCCGTTCCGCAGACAGGGCAGGGACCGCTGGGTCGGTGATAACTGTTATTA
>JBFYYZ010000284.1:0-3909 GCA_041309745.1 Bacillota bacterium
ATCTTTGACTTAACCGGCATTTTCAGGGCTGCTTATGCCAATTTCCGGGCAGGAACGATCGTTCAGGGTGCCAGCACTATTACTCAACAGTTGGCTCAAAATGCTTTTCTGACAACTGAAACCAGTTATAAGCGAAAGATTCAGGAAATTTGGCTTGCCATCCAATTGGAACGCAACTACTCTAAAGAAGAAATTTTAGAGCTCTACCTGAACCGGATTTATTTCGGTAACGGGGCTTATGGAGTTGAGGCTGCGGCACAGACTTACTTCAACAAGAACGCAGACAGGCTGAACATAGCCGAAGCGGCCATGATCGCCGGAGCAGTCCGCTGGCCTAACTTTTACAACCCAATCGATAATGCTGATGAAGCAGAGAACAGAATGCGCCTTGTACTCGCCAATATGCTAAGGCTGTCGCTGATCAGCGAGGAAGAATATCAAACGGCAATTTCATCATCCATGCTCTACGCTCAGCGACAAAGCCAGGATGATTATCCCTATCCCCATTACGTTGATTACGTAGTGCACCATGAATTAATCAGTATCTTAAGCGCCATGCCTTCGATCGGCTCGCGCGAGGAAGCTTACCGGGCTATCTACACAGGAGGCCTGCAGATCTATACCAACCTGGTTCCTGATATGCAGATGCACGTTGAAGAGGTCCTCTCCAGAACCGACCTTTACCCCACAACGATTATGCTTAATATGCCGAAAGTCAGAGAGGCTGTTGCCGAAATGCCGGCTAAAAGTGATCTGACCAGGGCGCAGTTGGAAGAGCTTGTTGATGAAGTGGGAGGAGTTGCACAGCCCCAGGCCGCAATCGTGCTCGCTGATCCAACAACCGGACAGATCATGGCGTTAGGGGGCGGCCGGGATTACAAAAAAAACGTTAATGAAGTTTTACGCTTTGTCACCCTGCGTCAGCCCGGTTCAGCCATTAAACCGATCGTTACCTATGGCCCGGCTTTTGAAGAAGGGGTCCTCGCCGGTGCTGGTTCTACCCTTGATGATTCACCCTACATCAACCCTCAGGGCAACTGGTTTCCCGAAAACTTCGATTACCAGTTCCGGGGGATGATTACCGCCCGAGAAGCGCTCTATTTTTCCTATAACATCCCGGCAATCCGCTTACTGGAAGCACTTGGTCCGAATGTCGGCGCTGCTTATGCTGAAAGAATGGGCATTTCCACTCTTCACCCCAGTGAAGTAGACAACTTAAGCCTCACGTTAGGCGGCCTGACTTACGGGGTCAGCGCTATCGATATGGCTCAGGCTTACAGTGTTCTGGCCAACAATGGGGTCAGGATCGATTTGCACAGCGTTGAAAAAATAATCGATAGGCACGGCGATGTAATTTATCAAAGCAGACCTGATCCGAAACAGATCTTAAGCCCCCAGTCGACCTTTCTGGTTAATGATATCCTCCAGGACTTCGTTACCAATTACCTCGGACGCGCCCTGCAGATCGATCGTCCGGTGGCGGCTAAAACAGGGACCACGGAAAACTGGAATGACGTCTACCTGGTTGCCTACACCCCGAATATTGTTGCTTCTTTCTGGATGGGCTATGATGAACCGAAAACCGGCAGCATCAAACAGGGCTGGCGTTATTCCACGGCATTTTTACGGGAAGTTTTTCTGGAAGTATTTGAAGATCTTGAAATTAAGCCTTTTGAAAGACCGGAAGGAATTGTTTCAGCAACAGTCTGCAACAAATCCGGACTGCGTCCTAATGATTCCTGCAGCACTGCGGGAACAGTAATCAGCGATTACTTTATAGAAGGCCGGGTGCCCGGTGAAACTTGCGACATGCATACCGGTATGTTTTACAACCGACCTCCATACATTATCACCGATGGTCGCTGGTCAAGCCAGGGCGGACCCGGCAGAGGCCCGGCAGATGCCAAGGAAATGCCTCCCGGCGGGATCTTTGATCTCTTTGAAGAACAGGGATTAACGACAAGAGAGATCAGCCTCTTTAGTGCTTATGCGGTTACCGGTGGGGTAACCCTGCAGTGGCAATACAACGGCCCGCAGGTCAACGGTTTTATCCTGACCAGGTACGGCCAGGGCGGCGGAGGCAGTGAAACAATCGAACTTGATGCCAATGCCCGCCAGTATAATGATGCCAATGTGCAGGAAAATATTTTTTACACCTACAACCTCTCAGCAGTATACCAGGGAGGAGAGCTGTCCGATCCGGCCTCGGTGAGCGTCAACACCGGGGTTGCAAGCGAACCTGGAGGCGGTTTTTTCGAGTTTCCCGGTCAAACCACCGGCGAGATGGTAACCGTGCCGAACGTAATCGGAGAATTCCAGCCGATCGCCGAAGCAATGCTGTCTCAGGCCGGCCTCAGGGTCGCCGCTGTTGAGTTAAGAATCGATGAAACGCAGCCACGGCTCTCCGTGATCTCCCAGGCGCCGGCTGCCGGATCAGTGGTAAGCAAAAATACGGCAGTATACCTGGTGGTTAGCGAGTATCAGCTGTTCATGGACAACTGAGTTAACAATGGAATAATAGCAGATTTAAAGATTAGAGGGGGCAGTTGGGGTTGCCTCCTCTTTTACGCCAAAAATGCAAGCTACCCCTGCTGTATCGCCTGCAGCTGTCTGCCGGTAGTTCCAGCAAGGCCTGGGCGATGCGGGTTGAAGGCTGCTGGATCGAGCTGCAGCTGTTTCCGTAGAGTGCCTTACCTTCCTTTTCCAGCTCTTCCCATAACGCAGGATACTCCATCTTCAATTCTTCCACCAACTGAGCAGTGGTCTTGTAGATGTCCGGTTCCATTAATTGCAGTAATATGGTCTGAAGCTGTTCTGATTTCATTTTAAGAGATCCCTACCCTTTAAGATCAACCACCGTCACGCCTTCTCCCCCTTCGGCGGGGTTTCCGCTGCGCAGTTTACCGACCAGAGGATGGGTTTGCAAGTAACCGCGCAAAGCCTCTTTCAGTTTACCGGTCCCTTTACCGTGAATCAGGTCAACCCTGTTTAAACCTGCCCACAGAGCATTATCAAGCAGCTTGTCAACCAGCGGCTGCGCTTCATCAAAATTTAAGCCCCGTAAATCAACTGAACTGCTGATTGCCAGATCCTTGTCGACACTGTAACCACCGCCGGTTGAGAGCTGTTTTTTCTTAGGTCTCTGCTGGCTGCTTTTCTCCCAGCGCAGATCGCGGGGAGTTAGATTTACTTTAATTGAACCAACCTGCACCAATACTTCATCACCGGCAATAGATATAACCTCACCTTTTTGCTTGATGCTGGGAATAAAAACAAGTTCTCCTACCGCTAGATCCTCCGCAGTTAGGCCTTCCTCATCGTAATCTGACTCTTCACTGCCATCAACATCACGGCGCAGCTGACCCAAATCCTGCCGTATTCTCTCGATATGCAGATCAGATCCGGCCGACTGTTCAGATTTGATTGCCTTCAGCTCTTTGAGCAACTGTTCCGCAGTGCTTTTAGTGCTACGCAAAAGCAGGCGCGCTTCTTCCCGGGCTTGTTGGAGAATATCTTCCCGCCTGGCTTTTAACAGCTCCCGGTCATTCTCCAGATCTGAGAGAATCACTTCCGCCCTGCTTCTATCAATCGCCGCCTGGCGGCTGTCGCGCTGATAACGCTGCTGATCCTCGACCAGACTGGCAATGACCGATTCAACCTGATCGTGAGTGCGGTGCAAAAAAGTCCTGGCATTATCCAGCAGAGATTTATCCAGTCCAAGCTGTTCGGCAATGTGTAGTGCATTGCTCTGGCCGGGAACTCCCTGTAGCAACCGGTAGGTAGGGGAAAGGGTATTGGGATCGAATTCCATCGAAGCATTCTGCATCCTTTCCTGGGCTTGGGCAAATAGCTTTAACTCGTTAATATGGGTCGTCGCTACGGTTAACACGCCCCTGGCAGTCAGTTCGG
>JBFYYZ010000285.1:0-4113 GCA_041309745.1 Bacillota bacterium
ATTTGATAACCTTTACAGCGGCAGGAATACATAAATCACCGTCTATCACTACTCCATTTTTTAGCTGATCCAGCGTCTTTTTACCGGGGATTCCTTTGACTCCGGCCAGGTAGATCTTTTTAATCCCGTACCGGGGGTGGGTGAGCCGGTGAGCGAGTTTTCCATCATTGGTTAAGAGCAGAACCCCGCTGCTGTCAGCATCCAGTCTGCCTACCGGGTAGAGGCGGTTTTGTCTGTCTTTTAGAAGGTCTAATACAGTTGGCCGGTTATGAGTATCGCGAACGGTAGAGAGGTAGCCGGGAGGCTTGTTCAGCAAAATATATATTTTTACCTCCTGCAGCTTGATTCTCGCGCCGTCAACTGTGATGATATCTTCATCTGTTACTGAAGTTTGCGGCTTTAGTTCAACCAGACCGTTTACTTTTACCCGACCCTCTTTAATAATTTCTTCCGCCGCTCTTCGCGAGGCAACTCCCGCCTGCGCCAGGTATTTTGCCAAACGCATCGTTTTTAACTCCCGTCTGCTGCAGGTTCATCTGCAGATACTGCAGCCGACTGGTCTTCTTCGATACTGGCTTGTTGATCTGCGTTAGCTTCAATATAATCTTCTGTCTTAGCTTCAGATTCAACTTCAAGCGGCGGCAAATCGGCAAGCTCTTTTAGACCAAAATATTTAAGAAAGTCGGCAGTGGTGCCGTAAAGAAGCGGCCGGCCCGGCCCCTCTTTGCGCCCGCTGATTTTAATTAACTTTCTTTTCAGCAGGTTCTCAAGAACATGTTCGCACCGCACTCCACGAATCGATTCTATTTCAATCCTGGTGACCGGCTGCTTATAAGCGATGATCGCCAAAGCTTCCAGTGCTGCTGTCGAAAGATTGCTCGACACATCTTCGCTGAAAGCTCTTTCTAAAAAAGGGGCAAGCTCTGGTACTGTTCCCATTTGAAAACCGGTAGCAGTCTCAACGATCTGAATGCCCCGGTTGGCAGCCGCGAGATCATTTTCTAGCTCTTGCAATAAGTTTTCTGCTTCACCAAGCGAAGTAGCCAGAATCGTGGCAATTCGATCAGCTTTCAATGGTTCCTCCGTTAAAAAAAGCACCGCTTCGATTACCCTTTTTTGTTCAGCTTTATCCATCTTCTGTTTCCTTTTCCTGATTGTCTTCCCGTAAAACCGCAAAGATCGGGCCGAAGAGCTTCTCCTGCAATAAAATTATTTTCTTCTGGCGAGCCATCTCCAACAGGGCAATAAAGGTGATAATTATATCCCAAATACCACTGCCGGTGATAAACTTCTCCATTGGCTGCGGTTTTTTGCTGCAATCGAGAATCCCTGCTATGTATGCTGTCTTTTCGGCAACAATAAAATCTTCTACCGCATTAAAAATTGGCATATACTGGTCGGCCGTAGTCACCTCGGCAAAACGGTTCATGATATCGCTAAGATGATCAGCGCCTTCCCAGATCGTGTAAACGGAATCCTGCTGGGTAAAAACCATTACTTTTTGCCCGCCCGTTGAACGGAGGTAAATTTTACTCTGCTCTTCCTCCCGGCTCTCCAGGTACTTAGCTACTTCCTTGAAGAAACGATATTCTTCAAGCCTTTGAAAGAGCTCTTCGGCACTGTGAATCTCAAAAAGATCTTCCTCTTCTTCCTGTTCTCCTTCTGCAGCCGGTTTTGGCAGCAGCAGTTTTGATTTCAGGCGCAGCAGGGTAGCCGCCATCACCAGAAACTCGCTGGCGATATCTAAGTTAAGCTCTTTCATTGACTGCAGATAGGCCAAATACTGATCGGTAATATCGGCAATTGAAATCGACCAGATATCAACTTCCGCTTTCTTAATCAGATGAAAGAGAAGATCAAAAGGCCCCTCAAAGGTAGGCAATTTTATTCTGTACTCAGCCTGCTCCAGTGCCAACTACTTCCCCTGCCAATCTTAGAAACTATTGTAAGCCCATTGCCTCGGAAACCTGTTGGATTTTAACTTCAGCCTGGGCTTCAGCCCGCTCGGCCCCGCGACTAAGAATTTGATCAAGGTAATTATTGTCACCAGTGAGTGAGGTAAATTTCTCCTGGAGCGGACGCAGGCTTTCGATTACTACCTCTGCCAGATCTTCTTTCAAAACTTTATAGTTCTTTCCTTCAAAATATGTTTCGATCTGTTCACGGTTATCACCTGTTAAAAGCTGGTAGATGGTGAGCAGGTTGTAGATCCCCGGTCTCTGCTCATCAAAAACTATTTCTTTGTACGAATCAGTGGTTGCCCGCTTGATCTTGGAGCGAATCTGATCGGGAGTATCGAGTAAAAAGATCGAATCTTCCTGTTTCTCTTCGCTTTTGCTCATCTTCTTCTCCGGGTTGATCAACCCCATTACCCGCCCACCCACGGGAGGGATTAAGGCATCAGGCAAAACAAATATTTCGCCATATCGATGGTTAAAACGCTGAGCAATATCGCGGCAGAGCTCTACATGCTGTTTCTGGTCTGCACCAACCGGAACCAGGTGAGCATCGTACAGGAGTATATCAGCAGCTTGCAAAACGGGGTAATCAAAGAGGCCTACGCTTACTTCATCTTTTTGTGTTTCCGACTTCTCCTTGAACTGGGTCATCCGGTGCAGCCACCCCATCGGGGTGACACAATTTAATATCCAGGCCAGTTCAGAATGAGCCCTGACCTTTGACTGGATAAATACCACGGAATGCTCCTCATCTAAACCGGCAGCAATTAACAGCCCGGCCACTTCGCGGATGTTAGTTTTCAGTTCGATGGGATCCTGGGGCACCGTAATGGTATGCAGATCCACAACACAAAAATAATTGTTATATTCTTCCTGCATCGCTTTCCAGTTGCGAATCGCCCCTAAATAGTTACCCAAATGTAGGTGACCTGAGGCCTGAATGCCGGAAAAAACCGTTTTTTTATTCACTGCCATTATTCCTCCTTCAAAACTCTAACACGATCTAGATCAGCAACGGTTGTTTATAACCCGGGAATAAAACCGATAATGGTTGAAAAAAGCGTAATAACCAGGTTGAAAAGAGGAAAGATAATCACCCCGAGAGCCCTGGTAACGATTAAAATTAGCAGAATCAGCGGTGCATACTGTTCTATGATTCGGTAGTGACCGAGATAGGCATCTGGCAAAAACGACATCAATATTTTTGAACCGTCCAGCGGCGGTATGGGAATTAAATTAAAGATACCCAACAAAATATTTAGCTGAGTCAATACCATCACAAACTGCAGGAAAAGGCCGTCCGTTATGCCTCTGCTCATCAAAATAGCATAAAGTAGTAAGCTAAAAAACCCAAGGATAAAGTTTACCATCGGACCAGCAAAGGAGACCCAGCGTAACCCTTTCCGGTATTGGTTAAAATTGTAAGGATTGATCGGAACAGGCTTAGCCCAGCCGAAACCAACAAGCAAAATCATGATTGTGCCGATCGGGTCCAGATGACTAAGGGGGTTCAAATTCATCCTGCCCTGCCTCTGGGCAGTGGTATCCCCAAAATAGTAAGCCATACGGGCATGGGCAAATTCATGGAATGTAATGGCAATCAACAGGGCTGGTATCCGCAACGCTATCACAATGGGATCTAATCCCAGCATCAATATACCTCCTTCAAGGTCAAACTAGCCTTCTTTTCTTAATGGTTTACCGCTATTCACCAGGCGCAGGTTAATAACTTTTTAATTATACCAAACCAAATTCAAGATTCCAAACCATCCTTCTGTAAGCAGACGGAAAGCAGTTACCGGTACTGTCGGCTCAGCGCTCAATAGCCACGCCCAGATCCTGCAACCGCTCCAGGACTCTGGTCGGATGAGGCTCCAGGTAAATATTTTTCACTTCGCGTGCCAAACGCTGCGCATCAACAAGGGCCAGTGTTTCTGCCCTGACCGCCTCGATCAGGCAGGAAAGGGTCTGACTTTCAATGGCAAAAGCATAGCGTTGTTCAAAGCGGATAGCCCTGATAATACGCAGAGGATCATCGATAAAGCTGTTGGGATGAAAGATCCTGATCAGCTTATTTTGCAGATCCTCATAACCGTGATAATAATCGTAAAGTAACCCGCATTCTGCGGGCAGCAGGGAACTGGCCAGGGCATTG
>JBFYYZ010000286.1:0-4433 GCA_041309745.1 Bacillota bacterium
ACGACGCTCTTCCGATCTACTAACCGGGGAAGGTAATAGAGGGAACCGCAATCCGGTACTGCCCCGACCTTAATAAAGGCCATGCCGAACTTGGCTGACTCGGCGGCATAGATCAGATCACACATCAGGGCCAAAGAAAAGCCGGCCCCGACAGCATAACCATTCACTGCTGCGATTACCGGTTTTCCAACCCTGGTTAATTCAAGGATCTGTCCGTAACCTTCCTTTAACCACTGCCGCCCTTCGACCAGTTCAAAACCCTGCATCAAGCGGCTTAAATCGCCCCCTGACGAAAAGACTTTGTCGGTTCCGGTTACGACAATCGAGCCAACATCGGGGTCCGCCCCGGCAAGGCGCACGGCATCAACCAGATCCCGCGCCAGGGAAGCTTCCAGGGCATTCATCATTTCCGGCCGGTTTAGGCGGATCAGGGCAACCCTATTTTTTACTTCATAAACAATTGTTTCATAGTCCTTCAAGCCGATCACCGCCTTATTCTTTACCGAGAATACAGATACTGCAAACGTTTTGTGAAGGGACACCGCCAAGGTTATGGCTAAGACCCATTTTGGGATCTTTCACCAGGCGATCTTCAGGCCAGCGCCTGAGCAGTTGGTTATAGAGTTCATAAATCATCCGCAGCCCGGAAGCGCCAATCGGATGACCGAAACATTTTAATCCACCGTCGGGTTGGCAGGCTACCTGTCCGTCGAGATCGTAAAAGCCGCTCAGAATGTCATCGGGAGCTTTTCCCGGTGGCGAAATCTGCAAATCTTCCATGGTAACCATTTCTGTAATGGAAAAACAGTCGTGAACCTCAATCATACCGATCTCTTCCCGCGGGTTTTTTATTCCCGCTTCTGCATAGGCTTTTTCTGCCGCATGCTGAGTTGTCATCAGGCCGCTGCCATCCCAACGGTTAAAGATTAACTCTTCTCCTGAACTGACAGATATCTGCAGCGCTTTAACCATGACTAACTCCTGGTTTGTTTTCAGCTTCCTGGCAATTTCAGGTGTGGTAACGATGGCCATTGCCGATCCGTCACTGACCCCACAGCAGTCAAAAAGACCGAGCGGGTAAGCAACAAAAGGCGATTCGCAAATCTGAACAGTTGATATTTCCTTGCGCAGGTGGGCCTTCGGATTCTTGGCCCCGTTTTGGTGGCTTTTCCAGGAAATATGGGTGATGGCCTCTTTAATTTTATCCATCGGTATGCCATACTTGGCTGAATACGCTGTGGCCAGCTGGGCAAACATCCCCGGCGCCGTAGCGTTGGGACTGAGCAAACGCGATAGCTGACCAAAAATAGGGGAATCAGGCAATCCCCCGTAACCAACGTCTTTTAGTTTTTCAACCCCGGCAGCCAGCACAATGTCGTAAGCGCCGGAAGCTACAGCGTAGCAGGCTCCCCGGAAGGCCTCGGTTCCGGATGCGCAGAAGTTTTCCACGCGGGTAACCGGTATAAAAGGCAGGTGCAAGGCACCAGCCAGGTAACAACCACCCTTGCCGATGCTGATTTCGTCAATGTGATTGCCGATCCAGGCTGCATTAATATCCTTTTTTTCAAGCCCGGCATCTTCCAGGCATTCCAGAAAAGCTTCGAGCAGAAGGTCAACTGAATCGTCTTCCCAGCGTTCGCCAAAAACAGAACAGCCCATACCCAGTACTGCTACTTTATCCCTGATCCCATCAGCCATTGACGGAAACCTCCTTTACCGGGACTGCCTTCCAAAAATAAAAAGTGGTATCCCGCTTGGAATCATAGTACTTGATCCGGAAAGTAAAACGCACTTCCATTCCCACCTTTAAATCATCGAGAACGCAATCGGTGAAATCCATCATGCAGCGCCCTCCGTTTTCAAAATCAACATTGCCATAGATGGCCGGGGGATTGGTTGAAGCAGCCAGTAAATCAGACGTAAAACTGACGATCTTTCCTTTTTGAGTCGACAACGTAACCGGCTCCATCCGATCGACGACTCCGCAGTCAGGGTTAACACAAACTCGCTGCGGTGGATATTGCTGGGTACCGCATTCCAGGCAGCGGGTGCCCTGCAAGCTTAAAATCGCCCTGCGGCTGCGCCAGACAAGCGACCAGCGGGTTAACCGTTCTTCTTCACCGCGCATCCCGATTTCCAGCGGCAGCATATCGCGCCAGGCTAAGTATTTATAGAGACTATCGAGTTCGAGCTGGTTTTTAATTGAATCAGTTACTCTTAACCGGTCATGGTAAGCACTGATCGCTTCAGTTACTTCAAAGATCAGGGCATCGCAACCGTTACCGTAACTGACAACCAAGAGACGATCTCCGGGGGAGGAATCTTCCAGCACTTTTGCGAGCATTAACAGCGGGTGGGCCGAACCGGTATCGCCGGCATCCATCATCAGTTCGTCCTGAACCTGATCAGGATTTAATCCCAGTTTGCGGTTTATATTCTTCCTGGCGCCGCCGTAATAGCAGGGGTAGATTACTTTTTTAAAATCAGAGAGCTGCAGATCGTATTTTTTAAGTAAACCGGCAACCGCCTGCGGAATAAGTCGGTCGTAGCCCAAGTCCCTGATCCAACGTTCTTCCCACTGACGATCGTATTTTGAATTAGCGCCGCGCAGGTGATCGACAAAATCGCAGGATAGCGAATAAGACCCCTTATATTCAGCGATAACCTGATCACTGCCGACAAGCATTGCTGCGCCACCATCACCGAAGACCATTTCCTGGACCGATCCGACTTTACCCATCCGGCAGTCGGCAGCACAGGCAATAGCCATTTTGCCGTTTTCAGCGGCCGAGTATTCAAGGGCTGCCAGTAAAGCCGCCGTTCCGGACTTGACTGAACCCGCAAAATCGACAGTTCTGATCTCTTCTTCTGCAGCAAGTGCGCCGGCCACTAGATTTGCATTTTGCCTTTCTTTAAAAGGGGCAGTGGTGGTAGCAAAATATACAGCCCCCAGCTCTTGCGGTTTAAAACCTTGCAGGCAGCGCGATCCTGCTTCAACCGCCATGGTTATGGCATCCTCGTCGTAATTGGCCACCGCTTTATCTCCGGCAGCATTCATAATGATCGCCGGGTTGAACCAGCCCATAGCGCTGAAGATGGTCATCCGGTTCAGGCGGTAACGGGGAACATAGCCTGCATATGAGCAGATACCAATCAATGGTACTTCACTCCTTTGTCTTTTATTTGTTTAACCAGACTGCGGCATTGGTCAGGCAGTATTCATCGCGTTCGGCAGTTTTCGCCCGCAGAATGACCTGATCATCATTTTCCTGCCACATTTCCGTAACAATTGTTTCACCAGGGTAAACATGGCGTGAAAAACGCACCTTAATCGCTTTAAACTTAGCCGGATCGTTGTTGCAATACTCTTTCAGGACCGCCCGGCCCGCAAAACCGAAGGTGCAGAGACCGTGCAGGATCGGCTTTTCAAAACCACCCATGGCGGCAAAATTGGGATCGGCATGCAGCGGATTGAAATCTCCGGAGAGTCTGTAAAGCAAGGCCTGCTGTGGTAAAGTTTTCATTTCGACAACCCGGTCGGGTTTACGATCCGGAGCTTCATACTTGGGCTCTGGTCCTTTTTCCCCACCGAAGCCACCTTCGCCGCGGATAAAGGTACTGAAGCGGTTCTTAAACAGCTCTTCGCCCTTACTGTTTTTAGTTACAACGTCAATTTCAATCAGCGCTCCCTTACCTTTGTCGTAGATCGCTGCTATCCTGGGGTAAGAAGTAATTGTCCCCTCCGTGGGGATCGGCTTTAATATTTCAAGATACTGTTCGCCGTGCAGCAACATGGCCAGGTTAAAATCCATCCCCTCCATGCCGACTATACTAAAGAGGGCGCCGAAGGGCGGAATTACCCCATAGGTTGGAATTACTGCCAGGTCACTTTCGTAAACAAATTTAAGCTCATCAGGTTCAACGCCCGCACCAATACCTAAAGCGTAGAGCATTACGTCTTTTTGGGTGTAACTGTATTCGAGTGCGGGAAGCTCTTTACCCACTAATTTCGGATCTATCGGCATAATTACTCTCCTTTCTTAAACTTAACTTCATTAGAATAAAAGCTTAACTCATGCTCATTTTGGAAAGGACCGTTCCGGCCTGTTCCATCGCCGAAGCGAACTCACGTCCACCTTCTAAGCTCATGATCTGATCAAGTTTTTCAACAAACATTTCAACGGTAATCTCTTTTGTAGAATCAAAAACCACACCAGGACCCTCAACTACAGCCGCGCGACTGAAATAGCCACCACCGGCGCTGATCATTCTTGCTGTTTCGTTACATTCCTCCGAGCAGAGCCAGGCCACTGCCGGGGCTACAAACTCAGGTTTAACTTTACCGATTACATCTTCCGGCATTACCGTAAAGGTAAGCCTGGTTCCGGCTGTTGGCACAATAGTGTTAGCCTTGATGTTGTAACGGGCGCCTT
>JBFYYZ010000287.1:0-2944 GCA_041309745.1 Bacillota bacterium
CTATTTTTAACGAACCCGGGTCTATCTTATCCGGCTCGCGGAAGGGCAAAGGAGGGCTCATGCCATTGGGGCAAGCAACGGTATGGTTAACCAACAGGCTTAAGGCCAGCGTTAAATCAGCCACAGTGCGCGCCATCGGACCGGGCTGGGCCACAATACCTTCTGCCCCGCCGGCTGTGCGAATAGGCATGGCATCGAGGGGTAGGCGGCGGGCAGTTGGTTTTATAGCGCAGATTCCACACCAGGCAGCAGGTAAACGGATGCTCCCACCAAAGTCACCGCCCAGTCCCAATGGTGAGCCGCCGGCCGCAATGATCGCCGCTTCACCCCCGCTGCTGCCCCCTGCAGTGCGGGTTAAGTCCCAGGGATTATTAGTTCGCCCCCAAATAGCATTATCCGTCTCGATAACCCCGAGGGTTTGGGGAACATTGGTTTTACCGAGAATTATTGCCCCGGCTGCAAGCAGGGCTTCCACCATCTGGCCGTTTTTTGCACAACCGTTTTCTTTAAGTCGCATCACACCATAAGTAGTAGGCAGGCCTTTGATATCAAACTGATCTTTTATTGTAATCGGCACTCCGTGAAGCGGAGCCAGCGGTTCTTTCCTGCCCTGTTTTTTGTCAGCCTCCTTAGCCAGGGTTAGAGCCTGATCAAACATGGGGACAACCACGGCATTAATAGAAGGGTTCACCTTTTCGATCCGCTTAATAAAAGCTTCAACCACCTCTAAGGCCTTTAACTCCCCCTTCGCGATCTTTTCAGCCAATTCCACTGCACTGTACCAATAAATATTCGTCATCCAAAACCCCCCTTACCTTGAATAAATGGTTAAAACCATGCTATAGCTGGAACAAAACACCGATTGGGTCGAAAAAGATAATAATATGCTTTTCTTCTTTTCCTTCACAAAACCTGCCTAATCTCTTCACAGGATATTCATAATCTTATTCTACAATAATGACTGGTTGAAAAAATAATCAGGAGGTAGATAATAGATGAAAAACACAATTAAGGTTTTAGGTATCGCTTTAGTACTGGTGTTAGCTCTGTCCACTGCAGCTTTCGCCTCAAATGGTAACGGCCCGGCTTATGATGTATGTGTGAAAGATTTTATGGATCCTGCCGATGTGGCACGTTTCGAACAAATCATTGCCGAATACCAGGCCGCCATGGAGCCGCTGCGCGGCAATCCCGATGCTTTCGATCAGCGGACAGCGCTTAAAGTTAAAAAGCGCGATGCCCTGGTTGAGATAGTGCCTGACGAATTCAAAGAACGCTTTTCAAACTTTAAAACTGAAAAGCAGGGTATGCGTCACCAGGGTGGCAAAAACCTTAACCGCTAAGATTCTTACGGTTTAGAGAGTTTAAACAGACAAATAAGTTACAATGTGCCAGGGGACTAAGCCCCCTGGCATACTCATGTACCAAAGCCCAATCTGTTAGGATCTTATCGGGTGTCTCTTTATCGAGAAAGCGGTAAAAGAAGATTGCCGGGGAATTGATGTGAATTGCTGGGTGAATCTAGTTTTGTACACAAAAACGCTAGGTCCCAACAAACCTTCAGGCTTCACCTCGGGAATAAACCTTGCTGACCATCGACAACTGTACTCAACCGTCCCTAAAGACAACCCTTTCCAGTTTCAGACCAGTTACTTAAATTCCTTCGTGCAGGTACTCCAATGCTTCCCAGCTTGGTTAAGGTTTGACCCTTAACTTTTACCTTTCCACTCTGGCGCCTTGCAACTTGCTGACGCTCTTGGATAGTTCCAGTTTCCAATCAAAGCTTACGCCTTTCTTTTCAGCTGGTTTTTCCCTTCGTGCCAGACACGGCTAACCTTCCAATTTCTTAGAACCTAGCTTTGTAAGTATAGCATAGATTTGCTGAAGTGTCAAGAAAATATTCTAAATTTTCGTCAGGGTTTCGTCAGGCGGTAGGCAGGCAACACCGCAAGAGGTCTCTTTCTATTTCATAAATTAAATTACCTCAGGCATTCCGCAAATACCTGCGAATAAATTAAAGTATCCTTGTAAAAAACCACCCGATCATTATGCCCTTAAGGACCAGTTTTATGGGCAACGCACTCCAGAAACCGAGGGAAGCACCCACGCCGGATCTGATGGCTTGATTGGTCCGGCCCCGGAAGATAAAATCAGCAAGAGCAGCTCCGAGAAAGGGCCCGATTAGAAGGCCGATCGGGAAAAAAAATAATCCAACCAATAAGCCTAAAGCAGAACCCCACATCGCAGCTTTGGTGCCACCAAAATAGCGGCTACCAATGGCAGTTGTCAGGTAATCAACGCCAATAACGGCTAAAGCCAGTATTATTTGGCCGATGAAAAAGGAAAGACCGAGGTCGTCAAACCCTGCAATTAAGCCATAGATAACCATACCAACGACAATCAAAGGCGCTTCTGGAATAATCGGCAGAACAGTCCCAACCAGACTAGCTAAAAAGAAAATTGAAACGACTATAATGGCTATTGTATCGCTCATCAAATACCCCCGGATGGTAACTCATGTTCTGATATTATAGCAGAAATAAAGCATTCGCAAGGAGAGACGATTTGGAGTGATTCTTAGTGTTGCAAGCGAATGTTATGATAGCTATAACAGAGAAATTCTTCGATTATTTAAAACTGTGCTATGGAATGCTTCCTCTTATGAAAAAGATTGCTACTATCATAAGCATGATCAGCGCAATAAGCAACAACCGTCAAGCTCTAATAGAAGGTTAGTGATGCAATAATTGTTAATCCGACCATCACTACATTGCTGATGCTGTGCATCATCATGGGGTAATAGACGCTACCGGTTTTTTCAAGGCAATCGCCATAAAAGATCCCCAATACAATCGCGAGGATTACCTGATAGAGGCTATAGTTTAAGGTAAAAGGGGTAAAAGAAAAACCAACATGGGCCAAGCCAAAGATAATTGCCGCAATG
>JBFYYZ010000288.1:0-4168 GCA_041309745.1 Bacillota bacterium
AATAATTGCTTTACCGCAGGCCAGGGCATAGGCCAGCGTACCGGAGGTAATCTGTTCCCGATTTAAATAAGGTGTAATATAAACATCGGTGGCAACCAGAAACTGAACCAGGCGTTCAAGCGATACATACTGGTTGTAAAAAGCCACGTTTCTCTCCAGACCGTTGTCGTGCACCATCTTTTCCAGCGAGTGGCGGTATTCTTCCCCAAAGCGACGTTTTACCTCAGGGTGAGTGGCACCGAGAACAATGTAAAGGGTATCGGGGTGCACCTCGACTACTTTCTTCATTGCCTCGATCGAATATTCGAGTCCTTTGCTCGGGCCTAACAGGCCAAAGGTCAGCAGCACCTTGCGCCCCTCAGCCTGAAACTGATCCTTGTAGTAAGAAGGGTCGAGAAAGGGAACATCAGGAGCGCCGTGGGGAATCAGTAAGATTTTTTCTTCCGGTACCCGATAAACCCGGATCAGCATCTCCAGAGCAGCCTGGGCCATGACCACAACCGATACAGATTGCTCGCAGATTCGCATCAGGGTCTGCCGTTGCCCGGCTGAAGGATCCTCAAGCACCGTATGCAGGGTTGTAATGGCCGGTTTTTTGAGGGCGGAAAGCAAATAGTTGATGTAGTTGCCGTCTTCGCCGCCAAAAATGCCATATTCGTGCTGAATGGAGACTGCGTCTACCGGAGAGTGATTAATAAAGTCAGCCGCGCGCTGGTAATCGTTTCGCAGTTGATCGCGGATGTGAAAAGTAACCTCGCGGCCGTAGTTATAGCTTTCGCTGCCGTTATTGAGGGCTACGGCTTCAAAAATATGATCCTCACCGTTATCGTCGCTGCCGCTGTAGACCAGCTTCATGCTGTTCAGCAGGTCGGCGCAGAAGGTGGCGATACCACACTTACGCGGCGGGTAGGTGGAAATAAATGATACTTTTACGGGCCTGAGTATTTTTCCGGTAAACATGTGAGTCACCTCTCTATTTATAATCAGCTATTAGATGCCGGGGTTAGAGTAAATTATCACCCCCACCCCGACCCTCCCCCCTCAAGGGGGAAGGAGATATTATTTACCTACAATCTGCTCGTAAACTTTGATGTAGCGGTCGACCATCAGATCAACGGTGAATTTTTCTTCTACTTGGCGGCGGCAGTCGGCCCTGTTGATTTTAGGCAGCCGGGCAATCGCTTCGTAAGCCTGGTCAAGCTCATCAACCAGAAAACCGCTCACCCCGTCATTAATCAGCTCGGGCATGGAGCCGCGGTTAAAGGCGATCACCGGGGTGCCGCAAGCCATCGCTTCGGCAACACTCAGGCCGAAGGGTTCGTCGAAGTTAATCAGGTGGAGCAAAGCCGCTGCGCCACCCAAAACCTCCCCCTTCTCTTCAGGTCCGACTGGGCCGATGTAGCGCACCTGCCGGTCGTCAAGGTAGGGAGCCACATAACGGTCGAAATAGTCCTGATCCTGAATGATCCCGGCAATAACCAGGGGCATGTTGACCTGTTTAGCCATGCGGATCGATTCATAGACACCTTTATCATGATGGATGCGCCCAAAGAAGAGCAGGTAGCCCTCCGGCGCTGCAACGGGACTAAAAGGGTATTCAGCAACGGGGATGCCGTGATGAATGACCGCTGCGTAATGCAAATCGGGGTGGCGGTCTGCCTCGCTAATCGCCACATAGTGCGCCTGTCCGTTATACTTGCGGTAAACGGGCAAGATGCGGGGTGAAGAAAAACCGTGGATCGTAGTCAGCAGTGGAGTCTTAACCAGGCCGGAGTAGCTTAAGGGTAAAAAATCAAAGTGATTGTGAATTAGATCGTAGTTGTCAGCTTCCTCAAAAACAGAAGCGATGTGCAGGCATTCCCATACTTTGGGCTCCAGCTCTGGGTCTTCAGACCAGGGGGCCCGGGCAACGGAGCGCAGTTTTGCCTTCGTTACTGAGTCAGCCGTAGCATAGAGGGTAACATCAACCCCTCTTTTAACCAAGCCTTCCGTAAGCATGCTGACCACCCACTCCCAGGGTCCGTAATGACGGGGTGGGGTTCGCCAGGATATGGGGGCCAGCATCGCAATTTTCATCTAATGCAGCGGCTTAGCTACAGAAGCCTTCCTCCTTCGAATCGTTACAGCTGATCACGTAGTCGACCAGATCTTTCAGTTTGGCAGATGCCAGGCAGACACTGGTATCGGCGGCACCGTAGTACATAGACAGTTCATCGGTTTCCGGATCGTGCACAACACCGGTAGGAAAAGTCACTCCAGGGACATCGCCCACTCGTTCATAAGGTTCATGGGGACCGAAAACCCACTGATCTGCTCGCTTGATGATCTTCCAGGGTTCTTCCAAGTCAAGCAATGCCAACCCTACCCGGTAGAGACTGCCGGAAGCGGTCATCCGCACACCGTGGTAAATGATCAGCCACCCCTCCTCTGTTTCGATCGGGGGGGGTCCGAGACCAACCCGCGTACTATCCCACCAGCCCGGACGGACTGGAAGCAGAATTTTGTGCTCTCCCCAGTGCACCAAATCAGGCGAGTTGGCAATCCACATGTGTGCCTCTCCGCGGATGATTGGCCGGTGAATTAAAACATAGCGGCGGTTAATCTTACGTGGGAATAGTGAAGCATCCTTATCCTCCGGCGGCAGCATTGCGCCGCGCCGTTTGAAGTTTTGCAGATCTTTTGATAGGGCAAGAGAAACCACAGGTCCGTCCTTCGAAAAAGAAACATAAGTCATGGCGTACTGCTCAAGATCTTCCAGCCAGACTATGCGTGGATCTTCAATGCCCCATCTTTCTTCGTGAAAATCGGAATCAGGGGTCATGATTGGTTTATCGTCAATATGCCAACCGGTTTTGCCATCCTTGCTGCGAGCCAGGGTCAGGTGGGAAAAACCACGCATATCTTCTACCCTGACCACCAGGTAGGTTTCTCCATCATGCCTGATCGCCCCGGGATTAAAAGTGGCATTGGCGGGGTAAGGCCAACAATCAGGGGTTAACACCGGGTTACCTTCAAAACGCTTGAAGAGCGCTGTTGGTCGGTGGTGGTTATTAAAAATCATCAGTACATTTCTCCTTTGTTTGACAGATCCATTGTTGATTATGATCATATCGCTCTTCCAAATTGTCATTTACTAATTTCTCTATGGTAGGAGCTTTTCCTTCAGGTGAAGCAAATCCTTATTTGCCGAAAAAGTATTGTTTAATCTGGGCAAAATTATGAGCTACAGCATCTTCGCCCTGCACATAACCCATATGACCGGGCAAAAGCAACTCAATATCTTTTAAGGCTGACAACTTTTCCACACTACTGCCCATGATCTCCATGTCACCACCGGGAAGGTCGGTGCGGCCAATGCTGTTCTGAAAAATGGTATCACCACTGATCAGCGCCTTCTCATCGGGCAGATAAAAGCAGACACAGCCCGGAGAATGACCGGGAGAAGTGATCACCTGGATTTTCTCGCCAGAGCTATCTTGCGGGTCCAGGGCCAGTTCTCCTTCTTCCAAGTAGAAATCCGGCTTCAAGTCAGGCAGCTCCTTCCCGCTTTGCGAAGCGTAATGCTGGGTTATGGCCCCTAAGATAAATTCATCACCGCGGTTAATGCCAAAACGAGCCCCGCTTTCTTTACGCACCATACCGGCTGCTTCAACATGATCCGGATGCCCATGGGTGCAAAGGATCAGGTCGACATCACTCAGCTTAAGACCGTCAGTTTCAACCTGGCGCCTCAAAATTTCGAGACAGCTTTCGTTAAAATCGTTGTAAATATGACCGGGGTCAAAGATGATCATCCGGCTTCCCTTATAGATAATACTGTTGCAGTTATTGGCCCTGCCCTGCCAGGGATACCAATAGATTTTTTCAGTTAGTTGCATAAACATCCTCCCACATTGCTATTGTTATAGTTGCTACAAAAACCTTTATGTATCATATCATAAAAGTATCAGGTTAGGATCCCGGCACTCCTCACTTTGAAGCCTTGTTTCCTTCCTTAATTATATTTACTTGCTGTTGTTTATAGTTGCTGTTGTTTATATTTGTATTCACAAGATTTCTTTGCTATAATATTTATAACCGTTTTGGTTATATTAATTGGTCGGATGGTTTTCTGATAAAAGAAAGTTGTGAGGTGCCTTCGATGTCAGTTCTAAATGATGTGCGACAT
>JBFYYZ010000289.1:0-12943 GCA_041309745.1 Bacillota bacterium
CTGCAAATGCGAGCGTGAGCATATTGGATGTAGGCTGCAGTTTCACCGGAAAAATCGAGAACCTTTTCCCAGTCAAACTCGACATTTTTGATCCTGTCGTTGCTTAAGTCGCCAAAACGAATCGCACCCAAACCAACCGCTTTTGCAGCACTCTCTTTATCTGTCAGATCGGGATTTTTCTCTTCAATTATTTCCCGGGCCATATCGATCGAGCGTTTTAAAACTTCTTCCAGCAGGATGATCTTGCCAGCGCGAGTTGACATTTTTCCCTCTTTGAAACGAATCAAGCCGAAGGGCACGTGGACGCAATCCTTAGCCCACTCGAAGCCCAGCAGTTCCAAAACTTTAAAAAGCTGTTGAAAATGGAGGGTCTGCTCTGCTCCAACCACATAAAGCGAAAGGGCAAAATCGAAAGTCTTCTTTCTGTAGATTGCTGCAGCCAGATCACGGGTAATGTAAAGCGTAGCTCCGTCTTTTTTTCGCAACATGACAGGCGGCAGGCCGTAAGGTTCAAGATCTACAATCAGGGCGCCTTCGCTTTCCTTTGCGATCCCTTTTTCCTGCACCAGCTTGATTACGTCGTCAAGCATCTTATTGTAATGGCTTTCGCCGTGAAAATGTTCGAATCTGATACCTAGCAGATCATAAATCAGAGCATAATTCTCTAAGCTGAGTCGACGGAAGCGGGTCCAGTAATCAACCGCCTCGTGATCGTCTTCCTCCAGCCTTTTGAACCAGGCTCGTGCTTCATCTTCAAGAGTCGGATCCTCTTCGGCCAGTTGATGAAACTTAACGTAGAGCCGGTAAAGATAATCTACAGGATCGGCCTTCAACTCTTCTTCTTTGCCCCACCGTTTGAAAGCGACGATCAGCTTGCCAAACTGGGTGCCCCAGTCGCCTAAGTGGTTCACTCCGATGCTATTGTAGCCGAGAGCCTTGTAAATCAGATAGAGAGCATGCCCGATCACCGTTGAGCGGATATGCCCAACGCCAAAAGGTTTAGCGATGTTCGGTGAAGAATAGTCAATCGGCACATTGCGCCCTTTTCCGATATCGCTATACCCGTATTTATCACCCTGCTCCCAGATCTGGTGCAGCACTGCACGCCCGTAGGCTACCGGGGCAATGTAGAAGTTGAGGTATGGCCCGCCCGCAGCCGCCCTGTCCCAGAAAAGACCTTTTTTACCTGACAGTTGGTCGGCAAGTTCTCCGGCAATTTGAGTCGGCGCTTTTTTATAGGTTTTTGAGAGAGTAAAACAGGGGAAGGCCAGATCGCCAAATTCAGAGTCTGGTGGTATTTCCAGCAGGATTTCAACTTCAGCATGCTCCAGAGAGGTTAAAGGGGAGAGGAGGAGGCCGATTTCTTCTTTAAGCTTCTGCATATCTTTCTCCTTGGCGCGTTTTCACTTATTTTAGCTTAAAGAAGAGCGGTTGACAATTATTAAAGGAAAAGCAGGCTTAAAACTCGGGGTTAATGTAACAGGGCTGACGGTAAAAACGACTCAGGGCGGGGAAATCAGAGGGTGGTATCCAGTTTTCACCGTTGACCAGAATATCTGCCCTCTGTACCTGACTGTTCTTGAAAACAGTGAGGAAGATCGAATCAAGGAAGAGAGTAATCTGCTGGATCTCTTTTTCGTCTGCTTCCTCTTTAAACATCTCTTTAAATGAACGGTTAAAATCTACCTGCAGTTGTTCATTGGCCTCTCTCAGCTCGATAACTGCTAAATCAGCCGGTATAACCGCCAGTGTTGTGCGGGCTGATCGTATCGCCTGCTCGAGAAGCTCTTTCAGATCCGCTTCAGCCAGCTCGCTGTCAGCCATCTCCTGAATAGTCAGGTAGTAACGGTTGCCGCTGATAGAAGGCACAAAAAGTGGTTTTTGCCACTTATAGGCTTTAATCGGCTGCTCGAGATTAAGCGGACCAAATTGCTTGAGCGGATCCCCTTCACTGACTAATAGAATCTCTTCTACACCCGGGCTGGCGCTTACGGTGTAAATCAGAGAATTAAAGGCGCTCAAGCTTTGTGCTTCGCCATTAAGGATCAAAAACTCGGGCGATAGATCCAGGGTCAGTCTGCCGGTGGATGGTTCGTAAGCGGCTGTGATTCGGGCTTCCTTGTCCGTAATGGTCCGGTAAAGAGCGCTGCCCCTGGCCGGTCCGCGTACTAGCTCATCCAGCGCTGCCTGCAGTGGGTTATCGGTAAGGCTAACCGCACGGGTCACCGGCACCAGGTTTCCGCTTTCATTATTAAAAAATAAAGTAACCTTCGTTTCTCCGGAAGATATTCCGGCAGAGACCGGGCTGTAGAGCGGTGCAGTGGTAACTCCGTTACCGTTTAGCGTGATCAGTGTCCTTAAATCGACTAAGTCAATATAACCATCGTCTCCGCCGATCACAACCAGAGTCGGATGTCCCGAAACAAGCAAATGCTCAACGCGCATAGCAACTTCCCAGTTGTTAATTTCCAGGCCGTCATGATCAAAAATCTTCATCTGCGTGTAATCTTCTTTGTAATGTCGCCAGGAACTGGTAACAATGTGCCTGCCATCTGCAGTAAAGGCAAACAGTGATCCGTCCTCAATATTTTTCATCCAGAGAAGATCTTCGGCCAGGTCAAAGTAGAAAAAGTTATCGCCAATCTCTTCCCGGCTGCCGTAAACCAAAACCCGGTTGTAGTTCTGAGGGTTGAACAGAACTGTTTGCGGTTCGATTGGCAAACCGGTGCTCCATAGTTCGTAGCCAAGCGCATCGTAAACAATCAGGCGGTTTCCCTGAATAGCGGCTATCCGGCTGCCATGTCTGGAAACAGCGGCCAGTCTCTGGTCATTCTGTGTCCAAAGTTCACGGCCATCAAGGCTTAACGCATAAATCTGTGGCTGTTCCTGTTCAAGCGCAGTGTAGTAGAGGTTGGTTTGCTCTAAATATTCGCTGGAAAGGTAGAGGTTTAAAACCGGGCCGGTTTCAATTGTCCACTGCAACTCACCTGCCTGGTTGTACAGCTCCAGATAATGATAGCCCTGTTCCTCATTCGATCGGAATGCGGCAATCCAAGCTCCATTGGGAGAGATCGCCACAAGCTCAACCGGATCGCCTTCATCATCCCAGGAAAACTGCTGATCGGTTGTGGTAAAATGCAACCTGCCGCCAGCGGTCCCTACAACCGCATAATTCCCACAGGAAGATAGCTTCGCCTGTAACGGCGCGGTAGCAAAGACCTTATCCCAGCGCAGTTTGCGCTCGCGGTCAAGTAGACTGACCTTATTGTTATCAGCACTAAACAGAATTGCAGTCAGGTTGTGATCGATGCTCAGATCGTAAAGATTAACACCGGTAAACCAGAGGTCATAAAGATCCCCCGCTGCGTTCTGCGTCAGGGGGTCGACCGGCAATCTCCTGCCCTCGGCTGAAGGAAGGAGTTGCAGGGAAAAGAGTGCCAGTCCGGCAAGAATAAAGAGCCCGGCCAGAAACACTACATACTGATAGGGTTGAACCCGCTTCATTCATGGCACCTCCGCCAATAAGCCAGAGTAAAACAATTTTAACACAGTAGGAATCACGGTTATTAAGAAACTGTTTATAAACAATTAAGATTCGATAACATCTATCTCACGAACCAGGGGTAATGCAAACATAAAATGGCTGCCCAATCCTTCTTCGCTTTCAACCCAGACTCTGCCGTGATGTTTGGCAATAATTTCACTGACTATGGCCAGTCCCAGCCCGGTACCACCGCCTTCGCGGGACCTTGCCCGGTCGACCCTGAAGAATCTTTCAAAAATAAAACTTAAATCTCCCTCTGGTATTCCACAACCTGTATCCTCGACAGAGGTTACCGCCTCATTTTCTACCCGCTCAAGAGTTATGGTGATAGTCCCTCCCGGTGGCGTATAGTTATGGGCATTATCAAACAAGTTACCAATGACCTGGCGCAACTGTAAGGGGGATCCGTTGATAATCAGCTCTTCTGCCGGCAGGTTATCAAAAAATTCAAGACCTGCCTGAGCAAAGCGGAACTGGTTTTCGCCGATCACTTCTTTCAGAAACTCGCTCAGGTTGATATCCTGATGTTCAATGTTATTCTTCTCCAGCTTCGAAAGTTCAAGCAGGTCATTTACCAGGGCAATCAGGCGATCCAGCTCTCCATCAAGATCAGCGGTAAATTCTTTGCGCTGCTCCGGTTCCATTTCGTGCTCTTTTAAAGCTTTGGTCAGAAGGCTCATAGTCGTTAGAGGGGTTCTGACCTCATGAGCTACATCAGCTGCAAATTTTTTCAGATTGCTGGTATAAAAATTTAGTTTTCGGGCCATTACATTAAACTGCTCAGCCAGGCGGCCAATCTCGTCTCCGGAGGACACGCCAATCTGCTGCTCCAGTTTTCCTTCAGCCATCTTCTTGACAGCCAGAGTCAACTCCTCCAGCGGCCCGGTAAACCGGCGGGCTAAAATGATCGATCCGCCACCAACAATAGCCATCGCCAGCAGGGTAGCTAAAAAAAGGTACCTACGGATATCATAGAGAGTGCGATAAACTTCTTCAAGTGACGCCGAAAGAAAAACTGTCCCAGTCAAATCACCATCGGCATCTTCAACCGGCACTGCCATCTGCATTACATCGTGCCCGACCGTCTCGCTATAGACAATACTGGAGCTGGCCTCTCCGCCCAGAGCTTTGAGCAAGTCCTCTTGATCAAGGATCTGGTTGAGCATCCCCCCAACCCGTAGTGAATCACCAACAACCACTCCCTGGCTGTCGGTAAAAATAACTCTGGCCTGCGACTGGCGGCTCATGTTCTCAGCCAGAGCGCTTAAACGCACTGAATCAACCTGGCCGCGCAGCTGCCCGACAACAAAGTCAGAGGCAAGATATGCGGAACGCTCAAGCGTGTTAGTAAAATTGTTCATGTAGTAAAGTTCTAGGGTGCTGTAAAGAAAGATACTGATGATAATCATAACCGCCAGGATAATGATCAGAAAGTAAGTGGTTAGACGAAACCGGATGCTGTAAAACCGGGCCATCAATGTTCCTCCCTGATCTTATAGCCCGTTCCCCAGACTGTAAGGATCAGGTTCGGGTTGCCCGGATCCTGCTCCAGCTTTTCCCGCAAGTGCCTGATGTGTACGTCCACCGTACGTACATCGCCATAGTAATCGTAACCCCAGACTTGCTCTAATAGCTGCTCCCGGGAGTAAACGTTGCCCGCATTGGCAACCAGAAAGCTTAAAAGGGCAAACTCCTTCGAGGTGAGGTTGATATCCTTGCCGTCGAGGCGCACCCGGTGTTGCAACAGATCTACCTGTAGATTGCCGATCTGGGCAATCTTTTTTGTTTCTTCTTCGCGGAAAAGGCTGCGCCTGAGAATCGCCTTGATTCTTGCCACCAGCTCCCGCGAGTTGAAGGGTTTGGTCAGGTAATCATCGGCGCCCAGCTCCAGGCCCAGGACTTTGTCAATATCTTCACTTCGTGCAGTGAGCATGATGATCGGCACATCTGTTTTTTTACGGATTTGGCGGCAAACTTCAAAACCGTCCACCTGCGGCAGCATCAAGTCCAGCACCACAATATCTGGTTTCAGGGCAAAAACTTTTTTGAGCGCCTCTTCACCATCATAAGCCTGCTCAACTCGAAAACCTTCCTTTTCCAAGTTAAAAGTCAGAGCCTTAACCAGGGTTTTCTCATCATCAACCACCAAAACCAGCTCGTTGCTCATCAGCCCTTGCCTCCTCGCTTATGCCGGATGGTAATATTTCATAATCTCTTTAAAATCAGCCCAGACATCTTTTTTCTTTCCCGGATCGCGCAACAGCGCCGCCGGATGAAAAGTGGCAATCATGCGCCTGCCGTCCACCTGATGCCACTGGCCCCTGCTGCGGGTAATTGTCGCCTTGCTGTCAAGCAGGGTTCTTAAAGCCAGGGCGCCGAGGCAGACAATGATTTCCGGGTTGATCAGGTCAATCTGTTCACGTAAGTACGGCAGGCAGGAATCCACTTCCTGCTGTTGAGGCTGGCGGTTACCCGGGGGGCGGCATTTAACAACATTAGCAATATATAGATCTTGACGTTTGATCGAAGCTGCTTCCAGGATTCGGTCGAGCAGTTGACCGGCTTTCCCCACAAAGGGTATGCCAATCCGGTCTTCATCTGCACCAGGCCCTTCACCGACTAGCATTAGGCGGGCTTTAGGATCACCATCACCGAACACAACCTGGGTGCAGCCTTTGCGCAAAATGCAGCGCTGGCAGGCCAGGCAGTTGACCTTTAGCTGTTCCAGCTTCACTTCCGGTTCCGGCTCTTGCTTCTCCTGAACTTTCTGCTCGCCTTCTACTGTGTTGACCAGATCGAAGATCGTTTGCTGTTGTTCCGTAATTTTAATCACCTGCGCATTAAATGTGTATTAAGAGCTACCAATCCGGCAGCCGTTCAGGCAATGTTTTCAACGTTCACCTGAAAGTTTCCTGCTCTTCCCGGTTAATCTATCAGGGGGAGAGTGTTGCATCCGTTTGAGCTGGATGCTCACTCAGGTGGAGCAGACAGCAACACCTGACGGTTTTGGTGCCGCTCCACTGCCAGCTCCAGAAGCCGTTCAACCAGAGCGTTATATTTTAAGCCGCTTGCTTCAAACATTTTCGGATACATACTGATGTTAGTAAAACCGGGCAGCGTATTGATTTCATTTATTATGATGCTGCGGTCACTGCTCCTGAGGAAAAAATCAACCCGGGCAAGACCATCAGCCTCAATTGCCTGAAAAGCGCGTATCGAGTATTCTTTAATCCTGTTTTCCAACTCAGAACCAAGCTCAACCGGCACCACCAGGCGAGAGCGATCGTCTAAATACTTAGCCCGGTAATCATAAAAATCATTACAGGGAATAACTTCGCCAGGTCTTGAGGCGATTGCTTCGCGGTTCCCGATCACCCCACACTCGATTTCACGGCCTTCGACATGCTGTTCAATTAAAATCTTATGATCATAGAGTAGGGCCTCTCCTACGGCAGCTATTAGCGCTTGCTGATCGTATGCCTTTGAAATACCGACGCTCGACCCGAGATTCGAAGGCTTGACAAAAGCGGGATAACTGAGTTCTTCCCGTACTTGATTAAGCCATAAACCCTGTCGGCTGAGCCACTGCTCTCTATAAATTACCAGGTAGGGAGCAACCGGAAGCCCAGCCTCCCTGAAGAGCACCTTCATAACCGCTTTATCCATGCCGGTGCTGGAAGCGAGCACCCCGGAACCGACATAGGGTAACCCGGCCATTTCAAAAAGGCCCTGGATTGTCCCGTCTTCCCCGTAAGTGCCGTGCAGAACTGGGAAAACCAGGTCGATCGCTTCAAAACTCCAGCCCTTTGCCAGTTCCGGGCTCTTGATCAGCAACCCCGGCCTGGTTGGATCGGTCATAAAAACTGCTGCACTGGCTTTTTCAGGTCGGCGGTTTTCCCAGAGTGAAAACCAGGCATCGGGACCAGTTAACCACGAGCCGTCCCTGGTGATCCCGACGGGTACTATTTCATATTTGTCCTGATCAATGGCCTCCATGATCGAGGATGCCGAGCGCAGGGAAACAATATGCTCCCCGGAGCGCCCCCCGAAAATTACAGCGACTCTTTTTCTTTTCTTCATCAAATCAGCCCCGTATAATAAAGGTTTCTGATCAAGCGGATTTCAACTGATTATAGCATACCCATAAAAGAATACCCTTTAGGATAATTTCTGTTCTTGGCAGTACAGCTTTGTAGTATAATCAGCATCAGTGCAGTGATCATCAGCATTGAAAGCGAGGTTTTAACAGAATGCGACCGGCAGCCATCATCCTGGGAGCAAACTTTTACACCGCTCTTGGAGCAATCCGCAGTCTCGGACGGAGAGGAGTAGACGTTTATGCCTTAGACTACCACTTTCCCACCGCATACGCTTTAGCATCTCGTTACGTTAAAAAGAAGGTGCTCTGTCCCGACATCAACCAGGATGAGGAAGGTCTGGTTAATTTTTTGGTTGAGCTCGGCCGCGGCTTTAAAGACAAACCGGTATTAATGGCCACCGGCGACAGTTACGCCCTGATGGTTTCCAGAAATGCATCTCTGCTGGCAGAAAACTATCTCTTTCCGGCCATGCCTGAAGGTCTGCTCGAGCAGATCATCGACAAAAAAGGCCTGCACGAGCTGGCTGAAAAACATCAGCTGCAGGAACCCAAAACTTATCTGGTCGGACCACAGACCGACCCGGAAACAGTGGCCGCTGACATGCCCTACCCCTGTATCATTAAACCGGCATTATCCCATATGTTCGTTAAGATATTTAGAAAAAAGTGCCTCTTTGCCAACAACCGGGAAGAGCTTTTATCAGCTCTTAATACCGCCCTGGAGAGCAAACTGGAAGTAATGGTGCAGGAAGTGATCCCCGGTTTTGACGACCAGATGTATGTTTATGATATCTATGTTAACCGGGAGGGGCGGGCTACACATAGCCTGACAGCCCAAAAGTTGCGCCAGTTTCCGATCAATTTTGGCTCTTCGACCTTGACACACCATTTACACGTCGATCAAATAGCCGCTATCGGCCTTGATTACATGAAACGACTAAACTACCGGGGCTACGGAGAAATAGAATTTAAAAAACATCCGCAAACCGGGGAATTTTATTTGATCGAAATTAATGCCCGGCTCAGTACTTTAAACATTCTCTTTGACAAATGCGGGGTTGAATTTACCTACGCCATTTACTGCGACCTGATCGGAGAACCGATCCCTGATTACCACCTGACGGAAGATCAACCCTGGGCCTTCTGGCACGCCTACGAAGATCTGATCAGCATCAGCGCCTATTTGAAAACTAAGCAGCTTACCTTAAGCCAGGTGATCCGCCCCTGGCTGTCTCACCACAAGGCACACGCTATCCTGGCGGCCGACGACCTGATGCCTCTTTTTGCCTTTACCCGGGTGATCTTGAGCAAGGCATTTGCCAAGATCAGGCGAGTCATTACCGGCAGTAACAGTCTTTAAGTGCTGGCTTCCTAAAAAATAAATGAGGGATGGTCATCAGCCATCCCTCATTATTTTTGCATCTTGTACTTGACTTATTTTTAGTTTTCTTCCTCTTTGGCCGCCTTGGCTTTAGCAATCACCTGCTCGGCTACCTGGTGAGGAACTTCTTCGTAATGTGAAAAGGCCATACTGAAGAAGCCCCGCCCCTGGGTCATCGAGCGCAGATCGATCGAATATTTGAACATCTCTGACAACGGCACCTGAGCTCTGATTTTCTGCAAACCGCCATCGGGTTCCATCCCCTGGATCCGGCCTCGCTTGCTGTTCAAATCACCCATGATATCGCCCATATATGAATCCGGTACGACAACTTCAACATTTAAGATCGGCTCCAGTAAAACCGGGGTGGCCTGTTCCATTCCTTTTTTAAAGGCTTGGCCGGCAGCAATTTTGAAAGCCATTTCAGAAGAATCAACGGTGTGATAGGAGCCGTCAACCAGCTTAACCACTACATCGACAACCGGGTATCCGGCAACGATGCCTTCATCCATCGCCTCACGCACACCTTTTTCTACGGCCGGGATATACTGCCTCGGCACAGAGCCGCCGAAAATTTTATCTTCGAATACCAAACCCTGGCCGGTCTCGGCCGGTTCCATCTCGATAAAAACATGGCCGAATTGCCCTCGCCCACCGGATTGTTTTTTATGTTTTCCTTCAACCCGCGACTGGCCTCTGATCGTTTCCTTGTAGGGCACCTTCGGAGTGGTAAAGTCAACTTCAACTCCGAATTTCTGGGCCAGGCGGCTGACGATGATCTCCAGATGCAGCTCGCCGAGTCCGGAGATAACCGTTTGCTTGGTCTCCGCCCTGCGTTCAAGGCGAAAAGTGGGATCCTCTTCCAGGAAACGGGAAAGGCCGCTCATCACCTTGTCTTCGTCGCCCTTGGTCTTCGGCTCAACAGCAAAGGAGATTACCGGCTCGGGAAAAGCTAAAGGCGGGAAAACGATCGGTTTATTGCGATCGCATAGCGTATCACCGGTAGCAGTTTCCTGCAGTTTTGCCACGCAGGCTATATCACCGGTAACCACTTCATCCATGGTGATCTGGTTTTTACCGCGCATGGAGAAAACCTGGCCAAACCGCTCGGTGGTACCTTTGGTTGAGTTGTAGATCTGGCTGTCTGGTTTCACCATCCCTGAATAGACACGGAAATAGTTAATCCTGCCTACATAGGGGTCGGCTAAGGTTTTGAAAACGAAAGCGGAGAGAGGCTCTTCCGGGCTCGGTTTACGGCTTACTTCTTCTTCACTTTCCGGAAGGTGCCCTTTCAGATCCTGCTGATCTAAAGGTGAAGGAAGATACTGTTTGATCAGGTTTAGCAAAGGCTGAATACCTAAATTTTTCGTGGAGGCAGCGCAGAGAACCGGCACTATTTTACCGCTTGACACGCCCTGCCGCAGACCACGGTTAACCTCTTCGTCACTCAAAGTTTCGCCTTCCAGGTATTTTTCCAAAAGGCTGTCGTCTGCCTCGGCAACAGATTCAATCAGCTTTTCCCTTAAGGTTGCCGCTTGTTCGCTTAAATCTGCTGGAATCTCCTCTTCGGTCACTTTCATCCCGTCACCGGAAAAAATCAGCGCTTTTTGTTTGATCAGATCGACAACACCTTTAAAATTGGATTCCTTACCGATCGGCATCTGCAAGGGCGCCACATTCAAGCCAAAATGATTACGCAACTGTTCCAGAGTTTTGTCATAATCGGCATTCTCACGATCGAGCTTATTGATGACCACCAGACGGGGCAGTTTAAAGTCATTGGCGTAACTCCAAACTTTTTCAGTCCCTACCTCAACACCGGATACGGCACAAACTACGGTGATTACACTGTCAGCAACCCGCAGTGCCCCCAGGACATCGCCGATAAAATCAAAGTAACCGGGTGTATCAAGTAGGTTAAGCTTTATGCCTTCCCACTCAAGGGGAGCAAGGCCAACGTTGATCGTGACCTGCTTCTTGATTTCATCGGGATCAAAGTCAGTGGTGGTGTTGCCTGCTTCGATTTTGCCCAGACGATTAATCGCCCCTGAGGTAAAAAGCAGTGCTTCAGTAAGGGAAGTCTTACCGGCACCGCCATGTGAAATTAGGGCTACATTGCGAATATTTTCGCTGCTGTACTTTTTCATGCATCTGCCTCCTCAGTTCGTCCGACCCGGTACTGTGCCGGGTTGCCTTATAATAACCGCTTACACCCTATCATTATCACTTAAAAAATGCAAATGAACAATAACCATTTTAGCCACCTTTTTAGCCTAAGCGTGCCTTCACATATTCAACCAGGCCGCCGCGGGCAATCAACTCCTGCATAAAAGGGGGAAAGGGAGCAGACTGGTATGTATCGCTATTCTGTAAATTGGTTATCAAACCCCTTTCCAGGTCTACTTTTAGCCGATCCTTACCAGATTTTAGCGCCTTAAAGTCAGCATCACACTCAAGGATCGGCAATCCGATATTGATGGCATTGCGGTAAAAAATGCGGGCAAAACTGCGAGCCACCACGCAGGCAACTCCAGCCCCCTTGATAGCCAGTGGCGCATGCTCACGCGAGCTTCCGCAACCAAAATTGCTGCCGGCGACGATTAGATCTCCCGTTTTGACGAGCTGCGGAAACTCCGGCCAGATATCTTCCATCAGATGTTCAGCTAATTCTTCCGGCACGACTGTGCTCAGGTAGCGGGCAGCAATGATCGCATCGGTATCAATATTATCGCCCAAAATCCAAACTCTTCCTTCAATATTCATCAGCTTACCTCCTCCGGGTGGACAATCCTACCGGCCACTGCAGAAGCAGCTGCTACCGCCGGGTTGCAAAGATAAACTTCGCTTTCCGGATGGCCCATGCGTCCAATAAAATTACGGTTGGTTGTGGAGAGGGCTTTTTCACCTTTTGCCAGGATTCCCATATGCCCCCCGAGGCAGGGACCGCAAGTCGGTGTACTGACTGCCGCCTCGGCATCAACAAATATTTTCAATAACCCCTCTTCCAGGGCAGTGCTGTAGATCTGTTGCGTGGCGGGAATTACCAGGAGCCTGATTTTTGGATTAACTTTTTTGCCTTTCAGGATTGAGGCCGCTGCCCGCAAATCGTCAATGCGACCATTGGTGCACGAACCGATGACCACCTGATCCAAAGCAATATTTTTTGCCTCAGAAACCGGAAAGACGTTGTCTGGCGAAGGAGGGAAGGCGATCTGTGGTTCTAAGTTAGTGACATCGTAGCTGAAAACTTTTTCATAGATCGCATTTTGATCACTGTATACCGAAATGTAGGGATGGGTAACCCTGCCTTTAAGATAGTCAAATGTGATCTGATCGGGTTGTACGTAACCGCACTTACCGCCGGCTTCAATCGCCATATTGGCCATGGTCAGCCTACCGTCCATCGATAAGCTGTCGATTACCGGCCCGGCAAACTCCATCGCCCGGTAACGGGCTCCTTCGACCCCGATCTGGCCGATTGTAAAAAGGATCAGATCTTTTCCACTCACCCATTGCGCGAGCGTTCCTTTGTACTCAAAACGCATTGTATGCGGCACTTTGAACCAGGCTTCACCGATCGCCATTGCCGCAGCCAGGTCGGTGCTTCCAACCCCGGTTGCAAAAGCGCCAAGTGCCCCGTAAGTGCAGGTGTGAGAATCGGCGCCGATAATCACCGCACCGGGCCAGACCAGACCTTTTTCGGGGAGAAGTGCGTGCTCGATACCCATCCGCCCCACATCATAAAAATGCTTGATGCCCTGCTGTTCGGCAAAACGACGCAAAACCATAACCTGTTCCGCAGAGGCGATGTCTTTATTGGGGGTGAAATGATCAGGCACCAGCACTATCCGGTCAGGATCAAAAACCCGATCAAGTCCGAAACGTTCAAACTCTTTGATCGCTACCGGGGCGGTTACAT
>JBFYYZ010000290.1:0-3705 GCA_041309745.1 Bacillota bacterium
GCCGGATTTCTGCTGCCGTCCGGTTGCGGTTATCAGTCAGGATCTCAAGCAGCACGGCCACACCGCCTACTGCATATCCTTCGTAATTGGCTTGCTCGAAGCTGCTGCCATCCTGTCCACCGACTCCTTTTTGAATGGCCCGCTGGATATTATCACCAGGCATGTTGTTTTCACGTGCTTTCTGAACAGCCAGCCGCAAACGGAAATTGGCATTTAAGTCCTCACCGCCTTCACGGGCGGCAACGGTTAGCTCCCTGGCGATCTTGGTAAATATTTTTCCTTTTTGTGCGTCAACCCTGGCCTTTCGATGTTTGGTGTTTGCCCACTTTGAATGTCCGGACACAGGCATCCCTCCCCGGTATTTATTTTTAATAGATGTTATCCAACAAAACTAATCACTTGAAAATTTGACGCTGTTTTTCCAGGATCATCAGAAGTGGCAGGCCAAGTCCATAACAGGCCAGCACTTGCCCCAGACCGACCCAGGCTGCAGCCAGAAAGAAGGGCAGACCTAAGACAAGATGCAAAATCAGCCCTACCACTATGGCATTGATAATTACCGGCGGCAAGGGAACGAGATAGCGGTTCTTTATTTTTGTTACCAGATAAGCCGCCACCAAAGTTGCCATGCTGCCAAAGACAATATCCGGCAGGCCGTAGCCACCATAGATATTGGCAACCAAACAGCCGACAAAAAGCCCCGGTACAGCTGCGATAGTAAAGAACGGTAAAACCATCAGCATTTCAGCTACCCGAACCTGGACCATCCCGTAACTGATTGGGGCCAGTAAAATAGTTAAACCGGCATAGAGGGCGGCGATCATCGCTGCCCTGGTCCAGTAGTTCAGGCCACGTTGATGATGATGCAATATATTTTTACCATCCTTGTTTTTTATGAAGCAGGGTGTCTGCGACCTGCTTTATCTATTATAAAATGAAGTTACCGATATTAAAAGCCGATTGAACGTTTACTGTTTTACGCTGTTGTATGCAGCGGCAAAAGCGATAAATTCTTCAACCGCCCCGGTCAAAACCCGGCGATGATGGTAAACCAGGTAAAGAGATCGTTTAAGGTCGACATCTTTAATCGTAAACTGATCCAGTTCGCCAAGATCCACCATATCGGAAACGGAGAGTTTTGAGACCACAGCCGCACCCAGTCCGGCTTTAACCGCCTGTTTGATTCCTTCAAGGCTGTTGATGTAGGTAGTACCCTTAAATTTATCCAGCGTGCAGCCGCCTTCTGCCAGTTTCTTTTCCAATAGCTGCCTGGTGGCAGACCCTTTTTCCCGTAAAATCAAATGATGATCAAACAACTGCTTGAGAGGAATACCGTCCTTAAAGCTATCCCGCGCATGCAGGCCTCCGGTAGTGCAAAAAACCAGTTCGTCATCCATTAGCGCTAAGTATTTCAGGCGATCGTCCTGTTTTAAGAGACCGACCAATCCTAAATCAAAGCTGTAATTGAGAACCCCTTCTAAAACAGCGGCAGTATCGAGAATATTAAGATTAAAATCAATGGCAGGGTATTGTTTACGAAAGCCGGCCAGCAGCAGCGGCATCAAATAAATGCCGGGTACGGTACTGGCCCCGGTATAAATCAGACCTGTTGATTTTTCTCTCTGGCCTGAAAGTTTTTCGCGACACTGATCATTTAATTTCATGATTGACTGGGCGTAGTCTAAGAAGATCCGGCCTGCTTCAGTCAAAGAGGGTTCGCGGGCCTTGGAGCGATCAAAGAGAATGACCCCCAGCTCTTCTTCCAAGGCTTTGACCCTCACGCTCACTGAAGGCTGGCTGATAAAGAGCTTCTCCCCCGCTTCAGAAAAACTGCGCAGCGCTGCAACGTTGATAAAAGCCCTGATCTGATCAAAATCCATCGCCCACAACCTTTCAGGAGAGACCTGCAAACAATTGCCCCGCTTCATTATACTGATTATCATCAAAACCGTCCATAATCGGCCTGGTATTTCAAAGCATTTTGGAAAAGATCTTTTCAGATCCATCATCTCATTAATAGCTCCATGCCCGCTCATTAATAATTTGTATAAGTTTGATGATGCCTATCAAATATAATATGATATAAATGAGTGTGTCCGTTGATGGATATTGCAGTTACAAACGATCAAAGACAGGAGCAGTCATGGCCAATAATTGTTACGTTACTTTTCCAACAACTTTCTATGCGATCCGCGCTGAAAGCCTGCTGAAAAAGAAAGATTTTACCTATAAAATGGTTCCCGTGCCGCGCTCAATCAGTTCGAGCTGCGGAACCGCCCTTCGCTGCGCATGCCCTGATTTGAATTTACTCCGGCAGTATCTTGCTGATAATAATACAGAAATGGAATGCTTTTATCAGCTTGAGGAAGATGGTTTAAAAATGCCTGTTGTCAAGGAGCTTAAGTTCAATGAACTGCAGTAAAAACAGTGTAAACCGGCAGTTGAATCTCTACTTTGACAACTCCGCCACCTCATGGCCGAAACCGGATGCAGTCTACAGGGCTGCAGAGTTACAGATGCGCCAGATGTGCGGTAACCCCGGCAGGTCAGGTCATACCAGGACCCTTGAAGCCGATCGGCTAATCTACAGGACCAGGGAAGCGCTGGCTGTTCTTTTTAATGTGGCTGATCCATCCCGGATCATCTTTGCCCTCAATGCCACCGATGCATTAAACATTGCCTTGAAAGGGTTTCTTAAAGCTGGTGATCACGTAATCTTTACGGCCCTTGAACATAATTCGGTGCTCAGACCGCTGGGTACCATGCGCCGTGATGGATTGATCACAACAACAATGATCCCCTGCAGCCCGGAAGGATATTCCAATCTTGATTTCCTTGATCATGCTTACCAGCCTCAGACCAGCCTGCTGGTTATTAATCATGCTTCAAATGTGATCGGTACCGTGGCCCCGTTGCGAGAAATGATCGAGTCGGCGCACAGCAGAGGGGTAAAAGTTCTGGTCGATGCCGCACAAACAGCCGGAACCTTAAAAATTGATATTGCGGATTTGGATATCGATTTGCTGGCCTTTACCGGTCACAAGAGCCTGCTCGGACCAACGGGTACGGGCGGTCTTTATGTAAAGGCAGGCATAGATCTTAAACCGCTCCGGGAAGGTGGTACCGGCAGCCATTCGGAAATAGACCTGCACCCCGAAAACATGCCGGAGCGATTGGAAGCGGGCACTTTAAACAGCTCCGGTCTGGCCGGATTGTTGGAAGGGATAAACTACATCAGGGAAACGGGGCTGGACAAGATCCGTGAGCATGAAACAGCACTACGCCGATCACTGCGGGAGCAACTGCTGGAAATGCCGCAAATAACTGTCTATGGACCGGAAGAAGCAGCAGAGTGCGCCGGGAGCCTCTCATTTACGATCAAAGATACCGACTGTGGCGAAATCGGCTATATTCTTGAGAGCAGTTACGGTATTCTCTGTCGCACCGGCCTGCACTGTGCGCCCCTTGCCCACCAGGCTAGCGGCACTTTTCCGGGAGGCACGATTCGCCTGAGCCCCGGATTATTTACATCCCTTGACGATATTAATTTCCTGGTAAATGCGGTCCGGGAAATTGTTGCCCTAACTGGGAAAGGGTAAGATTTTCAGCTCTGACATATTTAAATATAAGTTTTATGATACAATTGTTGGCAGTTAGCTTATAACCTGACTGGGAGGAATTCGACCATCAGCAAGCCCACTGCCG
>JBFYYZ010000291.1:0-2710 GCA_041309745.1 Bacillota bacterium
CTGGAAACCATTGCAAATACCGAGCACCAGGCCACCTCTTGCTGCAAACTCAGCTACCTTCGGCATTATTTTACTAAAACGGGCAATAGCTCCGGAACGCAGGTAGTCACCGTATGAAAAACCACCGGGCAGGATCACCGCATCACAGTCTGCCAGATCTTCTGATTGATGATTAATATAGTCAACCGGTTGCTGCAGGATATCGCGGACCAGATGAAAAGCATCAAGATCACAGTTTGAACCGGGAAAAACAATTACTCCGAACTTCATAACAGGGCCTCCTGCAGGCTGTAACTGAAATCTTCAATTACCGGATTGCTTAGCAGGCGCTGGGACATCTCTTCAACCTGGACAGCGGCTTCTTCCCTGTTTTCTGCCTCTAAATGAAGCTCCAGATATTTTCCGACCCTGACCCGAAAGACATTTTCATAACCGAGTGCTTTTAGGGAACTTTCCACAGCAGACCCCTGCGGGTCGAGAACCGATTGCTTTAAAGTTACTTCAACTTTAGCTTTCCAGCGCAGGTTTATCGCCTCCCTCAAGGCGTCTTAAAACTTCCCGGTAAGCATCAACAACGCCACCAAGATCACGGCGGAAACGATCTTTATCCAATTTTTCACCACTGCTGCTATCCCAGAAGCGACAGGTATCGGGTGATATTTCGTCACCCAAGATGACCCGGCCCTGATGGCGGCCAAATTCAAGTTTAAAATCAACTAAAGTTATCCCTTTTTGCTCAAGATAGGGGATCATGATCGCATTGATTTGGAGGGCTGCTTTTTCAATTACCGCCATCTCTTCCGCTGTAGCCAGGTCCAGGGCATAGATGTGGTAGTGGTTAATCATTGGATCATGCAGTGCATCATCTTTCAGCGAAAATTCAAGGACAGTTTTGTTCAGTTTAATCCCTTCTTCGATGCCGAGACGCTTGGAAATACTGCCGGCGGCAATGTTGCGCACAATTACTTCGACTGGAATTATGTCCAAAGCCTTGACCAGCATCTCCCGTTCGTTTAAGAATTCAAGATAGTGGGTTTCGATGCCATTTTCTTCAAGCAGCTTAAAGAAGATCGCCGAGAGGCGGTTATTCAGGATACCCTTGTCCTGGAGACGATCCTTCTTGACCCCGTCGAATGCTGTGGCATCATCTTTGAATTCAACCAACAGTTGGTTTGGATCATCTGTCTTGTAAATCTTTTTCGCTTTTCCTTCGTACAGAAATTCTCCTTTTTGCATAGATAAACCTCCCTTAAAGATGCTCTGAACCGATGCCTGTTCTTGCCGCTTAGCTAAAGCCCCAAGCGTTTATAGATATAATCAACCCGCTTTAGATAATAAGCAGGATTAAAGCACTCTTCAAGCTTTTGGTGTCCCAGTTTTTCTGTAATTAAATGATCCGCCTTGAGTAAGTCACTAAATCGCTGACTGCTCGCCCAGGCCTGCATAGCGTAACCCTGAACAAGGTCATAAGCTTTTTCACGTGATAAGCCACTTTCTACCAGGGCGAGCAAAACTCTCTGGGAATAAATCAGGCCGCCGGTCAGTTCAAGATTTGCAGCCAGCTGTTCTTCGTTGACCACGATTTCGCGCACGATTTTGATCGTCTGCTGCAACATGTGATCGAGGACAATAGTGCTGTCCGGCAAAATTACTCTTTCCACCGACGAGTGAGAGATGTCACGTTCATGCCACAGTGCTACATTTTCCAAGGCGGTTACGGCATAACCGCGCAACAGGCGAGCCAGGCCGCAAATTTTTTCTGAGGTAACAGGGTTCTTCTTGTGCGGCATAGCCGATGAACCTTTTTGGCCGCTGTAAAATGGTTCTTCCAGCTCGCTGGTCTCTGTTCGCTGCAGGTTACGGATCTCCAGGGCTATTTTCTCTAAGCTAGCGCCAATCAGGGCCAGGGTGGAAACAAATTCAGCATGCCGATCGCGCTGCAAAACCTGGGTGGAAACTATCGCAGCCTCCAGGCCAAGCTTGCGGCAAACATATTCTTCAATAAAGGGATCGATATGCGCATAGTTACCGACTGCACCGGAAATTTTTCCGACCCTGATCGCTGCTATTGCCTGTTCCAGGCGTTTAATGTTTCTGCGGTTTTCGGCTAGCCATAGCGCGAATTTAAGTCCAAGACTCGTTGGCTCAGCGTGTACACCATGCGTCCGGCCGATTGTCGGGGTCTGCTTATAACGCAGTGCCTGTTCGGCAAGAACCTGATCAAGTTCGGCCAGGCCGGCTTGGAGCAAAGCCGCGGCTTCAACCAGTAAAACCGAGAGGGCGGTATCGACAACATCGTAAGAAGTCAACCCAAAGTGAAAATAGCGGCTTTCAGCTCCCAGTGATTCGGCCACCGATCGTGTAAAAGCCACTACATCATGCCTGGTTTCTTTTTCCAGAGCATCAATCCGCTCGAGATCGAAGCTGGCGTTAGCAGCAATTAAAGCCGCTGCTTCTTTCGGAATAACTCCCAGCTCGGCCCAGGCTTCGCTGGCCAGAATTTCCACATCCAAAAATTTTTGATAGCGGTTGTTGAGACTCCAGATTCTGCCCATGTCCTGGCCGGTATAGCGCTCAATCATTATTGAGCACCCGGTTCTGGTCGCTTGCACTGGCCAAGTTAATCACGAAGGGCACAATCTTTCAATTCTACTTTATCCGCCACTATATGACGGTAACTGTTTAAGAGAGATCGGAAGAGAGACGTGTA
>JBFYYZ010000292.1:0-2878 GCA_041309745.1 Bacillota bacterium
AAAAGGGCGGGGAGATCTTTTATGCCGATATTGAAGAACATGTTCATGATTATGGTCAGGGCACTGTCGATTCGAAGAATATGTTAAGAAAAATAGAGGAGATTATCAGGGCCATTGACGAATGCAAGGTGGTTAAGATCGACTACGTGCGGACGTACGACGGAGAGAGGCACACCAGGGAGGTAGAGCCTTACGGCCTGGTCTGCCGCTACGGGAATTGGTATCTCTATGGCCTCTGCCGGGAGCATCAGAAGAACCGCATCTACCTGCTTGACCAGGTAGAGAGGCTTAAAGTGATGGAAAACAGCATGTTTAAACGGCCGGCAGCTTTTAAAATGAAAGAGGTTTTTGGTTCAGCGTGGGGCATTATGGTTACGGATGATGCGCAGAAGGCTAAAGTAGAGACGGTGCGCCTGCGGGTGAAGAAGGGGGTTGCCGAGCGCTTTAAAGCGGTGAGTTTTCATGATACACAGCAGGTGAAATGCCTGCCGCATGATGAAGCTGAGGTTTGCTTTAAGGTGGCAGGCGCCGGCGAGATGATTCCCTGGCTGGTCAGCTGGGGTGGAACGGTGGAGGTGCTTGAGCCGCAGTGGCTTAAAGATCAGCTTCTAGCATACGTACAGGAGATCGCAAACGTCTATCAGTGATCGGGTTAACGGCGAAGTTGTGGCGAGGTTGCTGAAAAGAATAAAGGTGTTTTACCAAGTGCAATCCCGGAACGCTAAGGCGGTGCAACTGATGGCGACCATGATCCCCGATATCGACCCCGGCTATGATTGAAAACAGCGGAGAGCAGCCATGCCTGCACCTTAAATGACATTTACGTGGGCAGCTCCCGCGGGCGCTTTTTGCTCTATATCTTTCATGAGGCGGGGTATCGGTTTTATCCCTCTTGATGAATCCCTCCGATTGACATTTTACTATCGCTAAGTTATATTTTAGATATAAAGAATAATTTATAATTCAAGAATAGAAAGGGGGTTTGGCAGATGAATTTAGCTAAAATCTCCACCAATGGACAGGTTACAATTCCGATCGAAATCCGTCGAAAATTGAAGCTGAAAGCAGGGGATAAAATCCTTTTTCTCGAGCGCGATAATGGAGAAATTGTCGTAAGTAATGCATCATTATCGGCATTGTTTAGAGCACAAAAAGCATTTCAAAATGTTGCTGAAACAACAGACCTTAATAATGAATATCAGGTACAAGCTGAAATCGATAAAATTCGCTACAACAAGGATTGATGAATTGAAAGTACTAGTCGACAGCAACGTTAGTCCATCGAATTTCCTGCAGCGTTATCTATAGAAGATGCTTATGATAAAACTATCAGGCATTCTGCACCTTAAATGATATTTACGTGGGCAGCTCCCGTGGACGATTTCTGCTCTATATTTTTCACGAGGCGGGGTATCAGTTCGAGAATAAATAAAGCCAGGCTATTAACTTACTAACTTATTGCAGCTATTTTGAGCAGATAGACATTAACAAAAAATAGTTAATTCAGCTTAATAATTTATGCATTTAGCCATCAACCCTACTATTTTATAACTTGACTTAGGAAATAATCGTGCTAAACTTAAATCATGATCAAAAGAACGCTTTTAAAAGAGTTACAGGAACATCTCGGGAAAAAAGAGATTACCATGTTGGTTGGCCCTCGCCAGGCTGGCAAAACTACCTTGATGCGTATTTTAGGCGAGCAATTGGCTGCAGAGGGAGAAAAAACGCTTTTTTTAAATCTTGATTTCGAAGAAGATAAAACCTATTTTGAATCTCAGCTTAAACTGCTGGCAAAAATTGAGCTTGAACTTGGTAAGGACAAGGGTTTTGTTTTTATTGATGAAATTCAGCGCAAAGAAAATGCAGGTCTTTTCCTTAAAGGCTTGTATGACCGTAACATTCCCTGCAAGCTTGTTGTCTCTGGATCCGGTAGCATTGAACTTAAAGAAAAGCTTCATGAATCACTTGCTGGCAGAAAGCGGGTCTTTGAACTAACAACAGTAAATTTCTTTGAGTATGTCAATTATATGACAGCTTATAAATACGAAAACAGTTTGTCACAATATTTTGAGGTGGAGCAGGAAAAATCAGCGATTTTACTGGAGCAGTATTTAAATTTTGGCGGCTACCCCCGCGTGGTGCTCGAAAACGAGATAAGGGAGAAACGTCAGGTTATTGATGAAATATACCAAAGCTTTGTCAGTAGGGATATTGCTGCGCTGCTAAAAGTGGTAAAGCTTGACGCCTTTACAAAACTGCTGAACCTGCTTTCCGACCAGTCAGGTTCCATCGTCAACCACAGCGAATTGGCCAACACACTTGTCCTTTCACTGCCAACTGTCACTAATTACCTCTGGTATGCAGAAAAGACATTTGTGATTCAAAAGCTGCTGCCTTTTTTTAAAAACAGGCGAAAGGAAATCACCAAGGCACCGGTTTATTATTTCACTGATCCGGGCCTGAGAAACTATATCAACGGCCGTTTCGGCGCCCTTAAAAATAGCGATGATTTTGGGTTTCCATTTCAGGCGATGGTGCTCAATATGGTTAAAGATTTAACGAGGCATAGTGGTGCTAAAATTAATTATTGGCGAACCAAGGGCGGCGCAGAAGTTGACTTGATTATAGATTACACGCAGCGGCAGATTCCGCTCGAGGTAAAATACAGAAAAATGACAAAGCCTGAAGTATCACGGTCATTCTTGAGCTTTTTAAATGACTACCAACCGGAAGCGGCAGTTATTGTCAACCTGACCCTGGAAGAGACAAAAAAGATCGGCAAAACCACAGTCCATTTCCTGCCCTACTACAAGCTACCCGTTCACCGGTTGTTCAGCTAACCGGGCAGCATGGTTAAATCGAAACCTCGATTATT
>JBFYYZ010000293.1:0-5568 GCA_041309745.1 Bacillota bacterium
ATCTCCAGCCAACCCTGCCGGAAACTTAGAGGCGCTTAACGCATCAATTGCCGTCACTGCCTCCGACCCTGCCGGTGCGACTGGTAGTCAACAAATAAAATTGGCCCTGCTGCCCGATGCCGGGGAAGGCGAACCCGTGCCGGTTGAAGCTATCTATCTTACGGCGGCCTTGCCTGAACTAAGCGGCTTTGTGTCATCTGACGAACGGGTCAGGACCGGCGTAATAATCGTCGGAGACGGTTCAGCAAATGAGATGTATAAGGGTTTTCTCACCTTTAGTCTATCCCCACTGGTCGGTGTAGACCCTGCCGATATAATTGCGACCACAATTCATTTTCGCCATGTCAATAAATCCGGACGCCCCGAAAGCTTTGCCACCTGGGTTGATTTTAAAGATTTCAACTACGGAGATTCCCTCGACCTGCGTGATTTTGCCGTTGGCGGCACCCTTTTTTACCGGCAGCGGGCGGAATCTTTTAGTAGCGGTAATGTAATCCAGGGCTCGCTGATTACGCAAATACGGCAGGCGGTCGGTGCCGGCCGAAACCGTTTCCAGGTTAAAATGGGTCTTGATGCGGGAACCAACAGTAACAATGCCGATGACCTATTTCAATTGTTGCCGGGAAATGTGGAGTTAGAAGTAACTATCATTGATCGGGCAGGAAGATTTTAGCGCCTTAAAGTAGGGAAGGCGGAAAAGATGGAAAAAATCGCAGGGATTCTGGCCGCTGTCAACCGGGTGCTGATCGGCAAAGAAAAAACTGTTTCCCACCTCTTGACCGGCATCCTCTGTGGCGGCCACCTGCTGATTGAAGATGTTCCCGGAACGGGTAAAACCACCCTGGCCAAAGCCATGGCAGCAGTTTTGGGCTGTTCGTATAAGAGAATTCAGTTTACCCCCGATTTAATGCCATCTGATATCATCGGGCTCTCGATCTACGATCGGAAAGAGGGCCGCTTTGTTTTCCAGCCGGGGCCGGTGGTGAGCCAATTTGTGCTGGCTGATGAAATAAACCGCACTTCGCCGAAAACCCAGGCCGCCCTGCTGGAAGCGATGGCTGAAAAGCAGGTAACGGTAGACGGAGTTACCTACCCCCTGCCCGAACCTTTTATTGTCATGGCCACACAGAACCCGATCGAATACGAGGGCACCTATCCCCTGCCTGAAGCACAGCTCGACCGCTTTATGATGTGCGTAAGCCTCGGGTACCCGGAAGCGGACATGGAACAGCTAATTGTCAGGCTTGATCCCGGACGCGGCCTGCCCGCCGTACTGGAAAAGATTGTTGATGCAGCAGAGCTGGTCGCTATGCAAAAAGAACTGGCAGAGGTCTACCTGGCAGCAATCTTGGAAGATTACATCGTCAGACTGACCAGGGCAACCAGGACTCACCCCGATCTGCTGTTAGGGGTCAGCCCCCGCGGAGGCCAGTACCTCTACCAGGCCTCCCGGGCGCTGGCTGCGGTTAAGGGACGCGACTTTGTGCTGCCCGATGATATCAAGGAAATCGTACCGCCGGTTTTTTCGCACCGTCTGATTGTCAAACCCGAGGCCAGGCTGAAAGGCAAAACGGCTGCTGCAATCCTGCAGGAGATCCTCCTGCAAACCAACGTGCCGGTGTTTATTGATGACCGCGTCTGGTAAAAAACTCTTCTGGCTAACTCTGGCTGCCCTGGCCATCCTGGCCGTTCTGGCCGGCGGCAAGTTCCTGTACCTTTTTTTCTACCTGGCCTTTTTTCTCTTTATCATCCCCTATATCTGGTTGTGGATCAGCTTAAATCGCCTGCAAGGCAGGGTTGAAGTATCCGCCTCCTACGTCGAAGTCGGCCAAACCTTAACCGTGAAGTATCTGATCGACAACCACCTTGCCGGCCGCTTTCCCTACCTTGAACTGACCAGCCTCTTAGATCTCTCTTCAACTGTCACAAGCCAGAGTAGAATCGTCTGTATCAGAGCCGGGGAAGAGGCTGCCTTCAGCTTTAATATTAACTGCCGGCGGCGGGGTAAATACGACCTGCATTCGTTTAGTATCAAAACCGGTGATCCCTTCGGAATCTTCCAGCTCAGCAAGACCCTGGCCGCCGACCAGGTAATCAACGTCTACCCTCGCCTGCAGCCGCTGCCGCTCTTAAATCCCTTAGCCCACCAGAACTTCGGCAACCTGGCTGTCAGCAACCGGCAGTTTGAAAACTACAGCCAAATAGCCGATCTGCGCCGCTGGCAGGCAGGCGACAGCAAGAAAAAAATTCACTGGAAGCAGTCGGCCAGGCACGAAATGCTGTTGGTAAAAAACTATGACCAAAAAGGCGATGCCACTATGAATATATTTATCGACATGGCGGCCGCAAGTTACGGTACTGATCGGCAGCTTCTCCTTGAAGACCTGGCGGTCGAAACAGCCGCCTCCTTAATATTTCATAACCTGAAACACAGCATCTCGGTAGAAGTATTTTCCCAGCCTTTCCCTCGGCGTAGCCTGGTTGGCTCACAGCCGCGCGACTTCTGGGTTGTTATGGATCAGGTCGTAACGCTTGCCGCTCTGGAGGCAGAACCTTTTCATCACTTTGTAAGCGGCTGCAGTTATTACCTGGCCCCGAACAGCGCTCTTTACCTGGTTACCCCGCAGCTTGAGCCAACGGTAGCGGCTTTCATTTTGGCGTTACGACTGAAGGGCTTTAACCTGGTACTGCTCTACCTCTATCTTGAAGAACCGGCGCCTGAAACCATAAAACTGCTCGCAAGCTTAAGAGAGGCGGGGGTCAGGGTGCTGCCAATCACCTCCGACCAGGAAGATGCCTATGACCGGGCGGCGCTTTAATTTCGACCTTGCTTTTAAAGTGCTGGTAATTGCCGGCCTCAGTCTCTCTCTGTCCACCCCCGTTGTCCGGGGGTTGGGTTACAGCGGGCCTGACTTCTGGGTCAGGCTGGTCGTCACCCTGGTTGCTCTTGGTTTTTACCTTTTGTTGCAGCATTATCCGCTGACAGCGTTTCTCTTTCCCCTGGCCCTGGCGCCGCTCTACCGGCTTTACCATCTTAACCCCCGGCTCTTTCTGGCTAAACTGATGGCACTTTTCAGCCTGAAACAGCCGGCCGATTCGCTCTTCTGGCCCCTGGTGACCATAGGATTGATTACCCTTGCTGTATATCTAGTTGTCTTACGGGCCCGCCGGCCGCTGCCGCTTCTCTTTGCTGCCGGTTTCAGCACCACGGCTCTGCTCTGGTACCGCTTCGTTGATGTAGCGTACCCGGCAGCCATTACCTTCAGTGCCTTCTGGCTAATGCTGCTCAGCTACAACCGGGGAGCGTTGATCTGGCCTGAAGCTGCCGGATCCGACGAGTCTGCCTCTGAAAACTGTTCGCTGCCCGCAATGCGTAAGACCTGGCTTACCTATACCGTCAGCATTTTAACTTTGACCCTGTTTTTCACCCTGGTCCTGCCTAAAAATTTTGCCCCCGCTCCCTGGCCCGGTTTGCAAAGCTGGGCGGCGGAGCATTTCACCATTCTGCAGAGCCTGCGTCCTGCCGAAGAGGCAGCAATCAGGGGTGACGGGGGTGAATTTCGCCTGCTGGTATTTGGCCGGCCGGAGGAAAAAGAGCTGGGTGTGCCAATGTATTTGGACAGCACTGTTCTGCTGGAGGTAAGGGGAAAAGGCGGCACTTACTTAAAAGGCAGCGTGCTAGACTTTTATGATGGTCACAGCTGGTTCGACACTGCCGGTTACCAGGAATTGATCAGTCTGCCACGACCCCCGGAGCAGCTGATTGCTGATCTGGCCGAGAGCGAACTGACCATCAGGCATCTGCGGCTGCGCACCAGCACCCTCTTTACCGGTCTCTACCCACAGTTGATATCCTTACCTCCTGGGGCCATCTTGATCAACGAAAACGGCAGTTTAAAGCTTGATAAAAGCGTTCCCCTGCATTACGAGTACCGCATTGTCAGCTACAACCTGCTTTATCGCCCGGCGGTAGAAGCTGGCTTGGGTATTGAAAGTCCGCCAGTCGCAGAACGCTACCTTCAGCTGCCGGCTAACCTGCCACCCAGGGTCATCAATCTGGCCAGGGAGCTTACCGCTGAACAACCGAACAGCTATGCCAAAATAAAAACGCTGGAAGGCTACCTCCGCCGGCACTTCAAGTATACGATCGAAATCCCAGCAACCCCGGAAAGCCGCGATTTTGTTGACCATTTTCTCTTCGACCTGCAGGAAGGCTACTGCACCTATTTTGCAACCGCCCTGGCCGTCATGGGCCGGGCGGCTGGCGTGCCGACCCGCTATCTATCGGGCTTTGTTACTCCTGCCATCCCGGCCGCCAACGGGGCCTACTATGTTGCCGGTACCGATGCCCATGCCTGGATGGAGGCCTATCTGCCTGGCTTGGGCTGGCTGCCCTTTGAGGCGACCCCCGGTTATACCACCGATTCCTTCCTGCCGTTGCGCAGCAGGAATACCTACAAGCAATACTTCTCAGGGGTTGGCCAGGCTGATGATCGGGCTCTAATCGGTTGGGGCCCGAGAGTGTCCGATCCGGATCAGGATTGGTCGGCTAATGCTTCCGGTGACTCTCTTGATAACCTTCAGCTTATCAATCGGCTGATCTTAGCTGCTGCCCTTTTTACCCTTGTTTTATTGGCCGCCCTTGTGGTCTTGCTGCTGTTCAGGCTCAGGCAGGTTAAGCAGTATCTCAAAAAGCTGGACGACCTTTCTTCTCGCGGGCAGGCAGTCGGCTACTACAACCTGACCCTATCTTTCTTGGAACAGCTTGCCCTGGGCAAGTATCCCGGCGAAACACCACAGGAATACAGCTTGCGCATCGCCCGTGCAGTGCACCTCTGGGATCTTAACTTCCAGGATATTTCGGCGGGAGTAAGCCTGGCCCTTTACAGCCGCCAAACATTGCCGGTCGATTTGGCCAGTCAGGCCCGACTGTTTTTTCACATTATCTTCGACCGCTACCTGGCCACAGCAGGCAGACTGACTGCCTTTGTCGAAATTCTAATCCGGGGACGCTACTTTTCTGAAACGATCCCCCTATCGGGCTAGACCGATAGCGAACAGGTGTAATAAAATTTTTGACAAGTATGTCTGATATCGTGTAATCTATTTAAACGGGAGTAGTTAGCGGCCTGGTGGCGTTCCTGGACTTCAAATCCTGTGGCAGGGCAACCCCCTGCGGTGGGTTCGATTCCCATCTACTCCCGCCAATGTAAACAGTTTTTGGCCTCTTACCTTATTGGTAAGGGGCTTTATATATAAAAATAGTCCTTCATTTATCTGAGCTTGTTTCACTACCATAGATTTGATACCATTAACTAAATTATATCGATTCAAAGCATTTTGTGGCCATAAAAACTTCAGGAGGTGTTTTATGATGCAGGAGGCTGTTAATACAGTCGCGCAAATGATGGCTCTGGCAGCCCGGACTGCCCCGAAAGCAATTGGCAAAGATTATCTGGAGATAAAAATAATTGAAGGTGATCAAGTTGCCAGGCTGGCGGATGAAATGATTCGCTACGGAGAATTGAGCGGTCGGCCAAACTATGACCGTGATGGCAATAATGTTAA
>JBFYYZ010000294.1:0-3575 GCA_041309745.1 Bacillota bacterium
GGGTGTGGATAATCACAAACCAACTCTACCGGTTTCTTAACCCTAACAAAGCTCAATATCATTCCATTAAATTAGATGGCGGTATTAAAAAGCCATAAAAAATGGCAAGATCAGTTCGCAACCAGGATATCGACCATCTGAGTCATGGCTTCTTTGGCCTCCGGAATCGGGAATAGTGGAAAACAGTGATTCATCATGTGGTACTCAAAATAGTTTATAGCCACATTTTGTTCTTCTGCCAGGTCCCTGAACCTGCGGGCATCGGGGCAGAGAATGTCGTGCGTTCCGATAAAAATAGTTATTTGGCCCAGGCCCCTTATTTCACCGTTAATCGGGCTGAGCATGTAATGATTAGGATCCGTATCTCCAGCATATAGTTTGCCGATTTCCGCCGGGCCATAACGAGCCAGCATCGGATCATTTTTCTCGAATTCCGGTATCTCCGGATTTGTAAGGGTAAGATCAAGCCACGGCGCAATGAGCATTAGATTACCGGGCTGCGGCATTTCCTTTTCCAGCAACAGTTGGGCTAAAGACAGGGCAAATCCTGCGCCGGCCGAATCACCCATTATCGTTATATCCTCAGCATTAGCACGATTAAGCAAATCTTCATAGACAGGGAGCACTTTTTCAAACGATTCATCGTAATGATGATGCGGGGCTTTCGGGTAGATCGGCACTGTAATAGTTGCATCAATCTTTTTGCTTAAATTATTAAGAAAGGTCCAGTGCCAGCTTACCGGCTGGTTAATATAAGCGCCACCATGGAGGTAAAGGATCTGCCTCTTTTCCGGTTCATCCCCACCGGTTAAGATATAACAATCCATACCGTCGTAACTTACCTGGCTAATATTAAATTTATTCATCGTCTTTTCGGGTAGGATGTACGGCTGTAGGTTTTCTATGCTTTTCATTTCCATAAACTGAACGAACTTTTCTTCATCGGCATAGTACTTCTTGTTGCCAAACCCTAAAACAAACTCAACCAGTTTACTCTGGAAACTGCGCCCTTCAAACTGAGTAACATAAACAAAGAAACCGCCCAGCCCAATAAGCAGAACCAGCAATACAATCAAGGTCACGTTTAAACCTCTTTTCTTTCTCAAGTTATTACCCCTTCCCGCCTCTGCACTTTGTGCCTCTCCAGCCCTACGGCAGCAGCTCCATCGTATATTTAACAGGCTCATCATCAACCGAGAAGTATTCATTGGCCAGCCAGGCATCGGTCATATCGGTGTTGTGTTTACTCATAAAATACTCGTTCTGACCGGTAATCAACATCATGTAGGCCTTCGGCTGCGGTTCGAAACTAACAACAATCCGCGGGGCCGAAGCGAGATCTGCGATGTAAGGCGGCGCTACTTCGTTAAAACGGGCTCGCTTGTTTGTTTCACCATCACCGGCAAAGGGAAACGGACCATAATTGACCAGGGGACGCAGCATAGCAGAAGAGCCCAGAACATGATCAAAGCGGATCTTATGGATCTCCCCCCACCTCCAGCTCTCCGGATCGGGATTACCAAAGGTCTCTTCTAAGAGCATGCAGCTTTCGACAAAAGCAAGCGTTGCAATATCAGATACCGACTCTTTTTCGGTTGTATTGACGTTGTTGAAGAAGCCATCCGCCTTCTCGACCAAGTCAAAGAATCTTTCCATACTGATGTAGCGTTCTTTAATATATTCTGCCGCCAGATCATCACCAAGTTCATCAGCAAAAGTATTAAAGGCAAAACGTACGTAAAACGTATTATAGATCGAAGTTGCTGCCGAATCGATGGTGCTGTCGCCATCCCAGCCCAGTAAGAGTTCGTACGCCTTCTGCAGGTTAGGATCATCATTATCATCTAGCTGCACATGCTCTTTTACAATCTCCTGCATTTTGGCGGCCAGAACAGTAAAAGTATCTGTTTGAGCCTTTTTCATCATCTCAGTATCAATCGCTGTGTTCCCCTCAAGCAGTCGGGCAATATTCTCGTAACGATATCCCGGCGAATAAGTGCCGTTTAAATAGTAAGGGTAATCATTAGCCGGTTTGTTATTGGCGGTAATCACATAATGCCAGGGCGGGTTCTTCACACCAGGGTAGTCTTCGTCGGGGATATTCCCGTCCCAATTGCGCATGGTTGTTTCACCGTCGGCAATCAGGTTGCCTGTTCCCTCGACCCGCAGCGGCAGCGAGCCGATCACCCGGTAAGCAATATTGCCCTGGTCATCGGCAAATACCAGGTTTTGCGGAGAGATGCGCAGGTAATCTGCCCCCTCCATAAATTCATCGTAATTCTTAGCCGCATTCATCAGGTAAAAACCTTTTAAATCCATGGCATCAAAACCGGTCCAATCAAGGCTGATATCGATGCCCAAATCACCAAAAACCTCACTGAGAACCGGCTTTTGTTCAACGTAATAGACACTTTTTACAACCGGTTCTTCACCCTTGACATTAAAGGTAAACTCTTTTTCAGCCAGTGGATAATCTGCGCCTTCAAATCGGTAAGTTTTCTTTTCCCAATCGATATTTTCCCTGAAAAGGTCAACCATATCTGCCCCCTGGTTGGTTACCCCCCAGGCACAGTGGCGATTATAACCTGATACAACAAAGGGCAACCCGGTAATCTGGGCCCCTGTAACTTCAAAATCACCTGCCCTGAGACTGATCAGGTAAAAATCATTAGGCAGCTTCGAATTGTGAACCTGCATATCGCTGGCCAAAATGGCCCCTCCGTGAGCTGTCAATTCCGGCCCCACAGCCCAGCCGTTTGAAGCCGAACGACAACCGAGTAACCAGCCGTAATAATCCATCACAGCCGCCAGCTCACCATCCTTCAGATCGTTTAACCCAAGATTATCAACTGAAGTGGGTGTGCCATCCGGCACATAATTAATTAGCTTTCGGCCCTGCTCAAGCCCAACCTGGTCAATGATGCGCTGATATAGAAGCTCATGCTGCATGTTATAAGCAAGCGACCAATTGAGCATCATGCCAACAACAATAGAATCGGAAATCTCCCACGGCTCTTCTTCCATCCCCAAAAGCCTCATGTAGAGATTGGGCCCATTCATATCCAGGTAATGGTTAATGCCGTCAACATAGCGTTGATAGAGATTCTTCAAATCAGGATCCATAATCCGCACATAATCTTTGGCCCTTTCTTCAAAGCCAACAGCCCGCAGAAAAATATCGCGGCTTAAGTTATCAGCTCCGGCAAATTCAGATATCCTACCCTGCCCTACCCGGCGGGTAAACTCCATCTGGAAAAGCCTATCCTGGGCATTAACAAAGCCCCAGGCAAAAAAGAGATCCTCCATGGAATCGGCAGTAATGGTAGGCACAGCGTAACTGTTCCTTTCCACCGTTACCGGCGCCGAAAGCGAAGGGGCAACAACATCTGAACGGTAATCCGGTAATCCTGTACGCAAGAAAATATAAACTGCACCTGCAATAACAATTACCAGGATCAACAACGCCAAAAGTACCTTCTTCAACATCGAAAAGCCCCCTCCGCTCTATAAAATATTAATGTTATTATACCCTGTCTTGGCCTAATTCATTTGTGCTAATGCGGATTCGGCGAGCT
>JBFYYZ010000295.1:0-6532 GCA_041309745.1 Bacillota bacterium
CGATGGCTGCCAGGGCTGCTGTGCGTGATGTGGGGAGGGCGCTAGCCGTTCCCTACGCTGATGTGGACCGGATTGCCAAACTGATCCCCAATGAGCCGAAGATGACCATTGCCAGGGCACTGGAGCAAAGTAAGGAACTGCAGGCCAAATACAGGGAAGAACCATACCGGCATCTGCTTGACACTTCGATGGCCGTGGAAGGTATGCCACGTCACGCATCGACCCATGCAGCCGGTGTGGTTATAGCCAAGGAACCTCTGGTGAACCATGTTCCGCTGTATAAGGCTAATGAAAGTGGCATTGTTACACAGTTCCCGATGATGACCCTCGAAGACTTGGGGTTACTGAAAATGGATTTTCTCGGTCTTAAAACCCTGAGCATTATCGGCGAAGCATTAAGCAGTATTAATCGTAGAACCTCTAAAACCATAGACATTGAAAAAATAGCGCTGGATGATCAAAAAACCTTCGAACTGCTTTCCCAGGGTGAGACAACCGGGGTTTTTCAGCTTGAAGGTTCCGGGATGCGTTCTGTTTTAAGAGAACTGATTCCGAATAAGTTCGAAGATATCATTGCGGTTGTTGCTCTATACCGGCCGGGGCCGATGGACCAGATTCCTGTTTTTATCAAGAGTAAACACGGTCGGAAGAAGATCCGTTATGCCAACCCGGTTCTGGAACCGATCCTTAATGAGACGTACGGAGTAATTGTCTACCAGGAACAGGTCATGGAAATTGCGGCGCGGATGGCCGGCTTTACGCTCAGCCAGGCGGATCTCCTGCGCCGGGCCATCGGCAAGAAAAAGAAAGAAATCCTTGACGAACAGCAGAACCTCTTCGTTGAAGGCTGCCTGAAAAACAGTTACTCGCGGGAACTGGCCGTAAAAATATACGAACTAATCCTTAAATTTGCCTCCTATGGGTTTAATAAATCTCACGCTGCTGCTTACGCCCTGATCGCCTACCAGACTGCCTACCTGAAGGCAAACTACCCTGTTGATTACATGGCGGCGTTGATGACTGTTTACTGCTCAAACAGCGACAAGGTGGCTCTTTACCTTGCCGACTGCCGACGGATAGGGATTGATGTGCTGCCTCCTGATATAAACGAGAGCGAAGAGCATTTTACGGTGGTCAGTGAAAAACGAATCCGCTTTGGCCTTTCTGCGGTAAAGAATGTCGGTCTTGGCGCAATTGAATCGATAATCGCTGCCCGCACTAAGAAACCGTATAAAACGTTGCGTGATTTTGTGACCCGGGTTGATTTGCGGCTTTGTAACCGAAAAGTGTTGGAAAGTCTCATCAAATGCGGGACTTTTGATTCTCTGGGTGGTCACCGGGCACAGTACTTAGCCGTTTTGGATGATTTACTGGCTCAGGGTCAGGCTGAGCAGCGTGAACGGGATTGCGGGCAGCTTTCCATGTTTTCATTGCTTGGCGAGGATGAGCAGGTCGAGCTGCTTTGCGATACACTTATCAATATCGAGCCCTTCAGCAGTGAAGAGCAGCTGACCCTGGAAAAGGAAATGTTGGGACTCTACATTACCGGACACCCCCTGGAGCCTTTCCGGGAGATGATTGATAACAACGAACAGCTTACCCACTGTGCTGAACTAGGAGACGCCAGTGACAACAGCCATGTTACAGTCGGCGGAATAGTTGTTGCTGTACGTAAATTTTATACGAAAAAAAACAAGCAGATGGCATTTGTTAAAATTGAAGATTTAACTGGCAGCGTTGAACTGGTAATTTTCCCGGATCTGTTTGAACGCTATTCATCGTTGCTAGAAGAAGATAATTTAATAGTTGTTGAAGGAAGAACTGATCTGAAGGAGGAAGAGGATGTCAAGATTCTAATTGAGAGTATTAGGTCCTTAAATCATGAAGACAGATACTACCGCCTTGAACTGGGTGAAGAGACCGATGATGCTTTACTGGCATCGCTCAAAGATTTGCTTGTTGCCGAAAGCGGTAATATTCCGGTATGTATCTATTTCAAGAAAGACAAAAAAACACTGATGCTGGAAGAGGATTTCTGGGTTCGCGATCACCCGTCATGCCGTGAAAGGCTGGAAGAGCTGCTTGGCCGGAATGCTGTCCGTGAGCAGCGTAAAAACGGCGAGAATAGCATATTTACAAAGAACTGAGCGGAGTATATTTATCCGATGCAGGGATAGAGGCAGGAGGAAGGCTAATGAGGAGAACCAAGATAGTTTGCACCATCGGCCCCAGTATTGACACTGAAGAGTTAATTGAGAAGCTGATCAATGAGGGAATGGATGTCGCCAGACTGAATTTATCACACGGTTCGCGAGAGGAACATCTGCGGCGGTTAAAAATGATCCAGGCGGTTAGCGCCAGGATGAATCGTAATGTGGGACTGCTCTTTGATACACGCGGTCCGGAAGTGCGCACCGGTAATCTTGCTGAAGAGGCAGTGTTGCTCGAAGACGGAGCAGAGATAATACTTACTACCGAAAATATTATTGGCAACAAAGATCGCCTCTCTGTCACCTATCCAGAACTGCACAAAGATCTTAGAGCCGGCTGTACGGTGTTGATCGATGATGGATTGATTATCCTTGAGGTGTTAGAGATTGAAGGGCGTGAAATTAAATGCCGGGTTGTGCACGGCGGAGAACTGCGCAGTTATAAGGGCCTGAACACTCCCGGTACCCGCATTAACCTTCCTGCCATCAGCGAAGAGGATCGGATTGATATTGAACTAGCTTTAGAACACGATGTTTCTTTTCTAGCCGCTTCTTTTACCCGCAATGCTGAAGATATCGTGGAAATCAGGCGTCTGATTGAAGACCGGGGCGGTAATATAATGATTATCGCAAAAATTGAAAGCCGCGAAGGCGTCGATAAATTTGATTCCATACTGAAAATTTCCGATGGAGTGATGGTTGCCCGGGGCGATCTTGGAGTGGAAATACCAACCGAAGAAGTGCCTTTGTTGCAAAAACAATTTATCAGAAAATGTAATCGACTTGGTAAGCCGGTTATTACAGCAACTCAGATGCTGGACAGCATGATTCGCAATCCCCGCCCGACCAGGGCTGAGGCCAGCGATGTAGCGAATGCCATTTTTGATGGCACCGACGCGGTTATGCTCTCCGGTGAAACAGCAATCGGTCGCTTTCCGCTTGAAGCGGTAAAAACGATGAGCCGCATCGCTGTTCACACTGAAAGCGGTCTGGGATTTAAGAGAATTCTCGAGGATATGCGCCCCACGATCAAAAAAACAGTTACAGATGCTATCAGTTATGCCACCTGTCATACAGCCTCCGAGTTGGGGGCCAATGCGATCATTACTGCTACCCAATCCGGACAGACTGCCCGGATGGTGTCAAAATATAAACCCAAGGCGCCGATTGTCGCCGTTTCATCCCGCCAGAATATTGCCCGTCAGCTGACCCTTACCTGGGGAGTGACAGCGGTTGTTTGCCCGCCGGTCAGTTCAACCGACGAAATGTTTACAAACGCCATTCAGGCGGCGATGAAAGAGGGATTGATTGAAAACGGTGATCTTGTGGTCATAACGGCCGGTGTTCCAGTCGGTGTTGCCGGAACCACAAACCTGTTAAGGGTCGAAACAGTAGGTGAAATTATCGCCAAGGGAACGGGGGTTGGTAAATCTGCCGCTACCGGTAAAGCCCTGATTGTCAATACTGCTGACGACCTGGCAAAAATGGAGAAAGGACTGATTTTGATCGCCAGCGGTACCGACATCGAGTACATGAATGCTATCAAGGATGCGGCGGCAATAATCACCGAGGAAGGCGGACTGACATCGCATGCGGCAATTGTTGCTGTTAGTTTGAATAAACCAACGATTGTAGGCGTCGTGAGAGCCAGAGCCCTGATTAACAGCGGAGAGACGATAACAGTCGATGCTATCAGAGGCCTGATTTACCGAGGCAGGGCAAATGTTTTATAGCTAAAAACAGAGCAGATGAGTTTGGGGGGAATGATCCTGATGAAGAAAAAGACAGCACTGGTTTACCATCCAGATTACCTCATTCACACCCAGGGACAGCATCCTGAAAGAAAAGAACGGCTTGAACACATCTTGTCGGCTTATTACGACCAGGAGCTAAATAAAATAATTGATCTTCATGAGCCTGTGCCGGCCACTATTGAGGACCTGCAGTTAATTCACGACCCTGTGTACATAAAATCGGTTGAAGAAGCTTGCCTGACCGGTAGAAGATCTCTTGATGTGGATACCTACTTAGTACCCGAATCGTTCCGGGTAGCTCTTTTGTCGGCAGGCGGAGTGCTGACCGGTTTAAAAATGATCATGGAGGGTGATTCCGACAGGGTTTTTGTTCTGAACCGTCCACCCGGTCATCATGCCGAATATGACCAGGCAATGGGCTTTTGCCTCTTTAACAATGCGGCTATTGCTGCCGCCAGAGCTTTTGAAGATCACAAACTGCAAAAAGTTGCGATCATCGACTGGGATGTGCATCACGGCAATGGAACCCAGCACAGTTTTGAAGACGATCCGCGACTGCTCTTTATCTCTACCCATCAAAGCCCAGCTTATCCTGGTAGTGGTAGCAAGAATGAAACCGGCAGGGGAGAAGGGGAAGGGTTTACTGTGAATCTGCCGCTTCCCACTGGCTGCGGCGATGCTGAGTATGGACTATGTTTTAAAGAAGTAGTCGTGCCGATTCTTGATCAGTTTAAACCTGAACTGGTAATCGTTTCAGCCGGCCAGGATGCCTACCACCTTGATCCGCTGGCCGGAATGGGTTTGACCCACAACGGTTATTACATGATGGCTGAAGCGCTGACTACAGTTGCTGATCGCTGGGCTGGTGGAAAAATGTTGCTCTGCCTGGAAGGTGGTTATCACTTGCAGGGTCAGGCCGGAGCTGTAATCCAAGTGTTAAATGCCATTGGTGAGCTCGGGCTTCCAGTTCCAGAAAAAAGTCCACTAACTGAGCCAACTGCATATTTCCAGGACCATCTGGATGCAATCAAGGCCGTCCAGCGTAAATACTGGAAGCTTTAATCCAGATCCAGGTTACGCATCAGCAGACCGCTGGGCATCTTAGGGTAAAAATAGGTTGTTTTTTGCGGCATTACTTTACCCTGCAAAGCATGGGTGTAGACTTCAGCGACCGGGATGGTGTCAAGAATAAAAGCGATACTATCGCGGTTTTCGTCTAACACGGTTTTCCGGATGGATTCAAAATCGTGAGGATAAGTCAGCGAATTTATAATTTCGACGGTTGCTTCCGGCAGCTTAAGAAATGGGTCAATGATTAGTTCGTGCAACAGCTCCACTCCCAAAAGCTCTTTATCTTTTTCAGCTTTGGGAATCAGCATGGCGTTAAAGTCCGGGGTTGTGATCGCAAAAGCGTTTTTAGCTTGGGTCATCCTTTTCCATTCTGCCTGAAAATCTTTTTCGCTGCAGTTTTTTGGGAGATTCATTAACATTAGTGTAAAATTATTTTTGCATAGATTAATCAGCTTTTCAGAAGAGTTTTGGTTAAGATTACTAATTAGCCGGTGGGTGGGCAGCATCAGCAAATCCTGCTCTTTCATGCTGACCAGAATGGATAAAATGTAATCAGCGGCAAAGTCGGTTGCATTGCTTTCGAAATCCTTATAATTAAGAGCGGTTTCGTAGCGATGATGGCCGTCTGCAATGAGCAGCGCCTGCGGCTTCATGAACTCAACAATTTCCTGCTGCAGAGCCGGATTGTCAATTCTAGTAATCCGGTGCCTCTGCCCGGACGGGTCTTCCAGCACAAAAAGAGACTCATTTTTGCTGATCTTTTTCAACAGTTTGGCAATATAGGCTTCCGGGTCCGGAAAGAGTGTAAAAATAGGGCTGATATTAGTCCTAGTTTTTTCCAGCAGTTCAAGGCGGTCAGCTTTTGGCGCTGAAAAGGTTTGCTCATGAGGCAGCACCTGGCCGCTGCTATATTTTTCCACTTTGAGCGCGGCGATGATTCCTCTGCGACAAAAATGAGCATCATTGTACTTAAAAGACTGCTCGTAGAGATAAAACATCTTCTGTTCTTCAGATTGTAAAACACCTTCAGCCAACCAAGTAGATAATGTTTGAGCAGCCCTGCTGTAGCGGTTATGGTCGGTGTTGTCGTTAGGGTAACTTTTGCCGTATTCCAGACGAATTATATTATAGGGGCTGAGCTGGTAGAGAGAGAGTTGCTCGTCAGCATTTAAAACATCGTAAGGGGGAGCAATTACCTGTTCCATGGAATCAAAAAGTTTATCGTTATACCTGATCGCCCTGAACGGTCGAATTTCAGCCACCTGTTATCTCCTCCTTGGTCTTGCCAGGACAGCAGTGCAAGTCAATTGAATCAGGTTTCATTCTATTACAGGGATTATAGTTTGGCAACAGTAAAGGGATTTACTGTTATTTTAAATTGCTATCGACAAATAACTATGCTATACTACCTCTGGCAATTTATAATACTCACGCCTGACGAGCCTGGTTCCTGTTGGCGCAATGCTGGGAATCGACAATGAAGCGGGCGGCGGTAAA
>JBFYYZ010000296.1:0-4356 GCA_041309745.1 Bacillota bacterium
TCGACGGCCAGCACCAAACATGATTTTACCGGCACTGCATCGAGGAGCACCGTGCAGGCTCCGCAATCACCATTTTCGCATCCGGGCTTAGCACCAGTTAAACCAAGCTTTTCCCTTAAGACCCGCAGCAGAGTGTCGGCCGGGCGGATTACAGCCTGTCTTTTTTCGCCGTTCACGCTCAATTCAACTTTTATTATCCCCTGATATGAGGCACCCATTATCTCTCCCTCATTTCTGTCAAGAACAGCTCAAGATCTTTTTCGAAAAGGGCTTTCCGGTAAGCGACAGACCCACGCTCGTCTGCGCGAATATCCCCCGGCAGTTTCTCAACCATGCCGTTAATCGTTCCGCTGTGGCTTAAAGATTGGTCATTCAAGACCTGTTCAAGTTCTCTGCTGCGGAAAGTAAAGGCACACAATCCGGCAACAGCAAACTTCAGCTCTTGACCTTCCCTGGTGCAAGCCAGGTGGTAAAGGGGGTAGTCAACGGGCCCCTGCTTTACTCTGCGCCTGGTGAGGAAGGGAAGGTTAAGTTTGTCTTCCTGAACTTTAAGCTGCACCAGCAGCTCGCCCTTCGCCAGCTTCAGTCTTTTGTCAAATAGAGTTGTCACCTTCTCGGTGCGACTGCCTTCAGGCCCGGCCAGCAAAACTTCGGCATCGGTTAGCAAAAATGGCAATAGCGCTTCACGGTAAGGCAGTCGCCCGCAGATATTACCGCCTAAGGTAAGACGGTTACGCACTGTGCGATCGGCAATTCTTTTAACTATTACGGAAAGCAGTGGATAGCGGTTTTCATCAACGATCCTGTTTAGATTTAAGTTTGCGCCGATTGCCAGTTGACCGTTGTTTTTTTCGAATACAGTAGTCTCCGGGATGCTTTTAAGGTCGATCAGCGCTCCCGTCGCTATTTTCTGCTGCCGACAAAAAGTAATGACTTCTGTTCCACCGGCATAGTATAAGGGCTTTTTCTCTTCTGAATCCAACCTGGTGAAAAGGTTAATCGCTTCTTTGGCAGTTTGCGGCAGGTAGTATTCAAAATCAAAGGGTATCATCATCCTGACCCCTTCCTGCTTCCCAGATGGACTGTGGCGTAAGCGGTAACCGGTTCAGGGGCCGGCCAAGGGCAGAGGACAGCGCGCCGGCCAAAGCGCCGGGCATGCCTAAAACTCCCTGCTCACCGAGCCCCCTGGCCCCGAAAGGCCCGTCCCGCTGGGGTGACTCCACAAACTGAACCAGATACTCCGGCTCTTCTCCGTAACGCAGGATCTTGTAGTCGCGCAGATTATCATTTTCCACCTTTCCCTGACTGTTCAGGCTAAAACCCTCCCACCCAGCAAACCCGAGCCCCATTGACATTCCCCCGACAATCTGACCATGTGCCAGAGAGGGGTTTATGACCCTGCCGACATCCATTGCGCAGGCCACTTTTAATACCCTGTATGTGCCATCTTCAGGATTCAGCTCAACCTCAACCCCCTGGGCCCCCATGGTCCACTCCAGGGCCGGTCGTCCAACCCCTGTTTCGGGATCGATCGCTGTCAGACGTCTAGCTATGTAGCGACCAACGCCGATAACCTGCCCCTCGATCGCATTCCCTTCGGAGAAAACATAGCCAAGAGCAACTTCCGCCAGAGGCAGACCTATTTCCGGTTCATCTGCCAAATAAATCCGGCCCCCGGATACCTTCAGATCTTCTGGAGGACAGCGTAAAACAATTGCTGCTGTCCGGCAGAGCTGCCTGACGGCATCGTCTGCCGCCTCCAGCAACGCCCGGCCAATCATAAACAAGCTTCGGCTAGCTGCCGTTGCCCAGTCATGCGGAGCGACGCGGGTATTTACTTCATCAACAACATGGACCTGATCCGGATTAAGCCCCAGTTTTTCTGCCAGAACCTGGGCGAGAGCGGTTTTTATCCCCTGTCCGATATCAACCACCCCACAGTGCAGGTTAACTGTTCCGTCTTCGTTGAAGGTCAGGATCGCTCCCCCGTCGGCATTGGTTGGCATCGCCGGCGCTTTCCAGAAACAGCTGATACTTTTACCACGTATCCGGCTATTAGGGAGCACTTCCCGCCTCCCTTTCTGCCACTCGATCATGGTTCCCACCCGCTGGAGACATTCCTGCAGATTGCCGGTGTTGGCATCCATGACGCTCTGGGTTGGGGTGGTGTCTCCTACTTTGATCGCATTAATCAGTCTGAATTCAAGGGGATCAATCCCCGCCTTGTCGCTCAGGAGGTCAACTGCCCTTTCCATGGCAAAAGCCAGTTCAATATGGCCGAAACCTCTGTAAGCTGTGGCAAAGGGGTGATTGGTATAAACACAAAGCGAATCACACCAGATATTGTCGATTGAGTAAGGACCGGTGCAGGCAATCGCTGCTGCCCGGCTGATATTAACGGCATAATCCGCGTAGGCGCCGCTGTCAAACCAGAAAGTAATCTCCGCCGCCTGCATTTTGCCGTTCCGTAAACAACCGAGCTTCACCTCTGCTTCCAGGCCCGTCCGTCCGGGGGACGATACAAGATCATTTTCCCTGCTGTTAACCAGCCTCACCGGACGTCCGCCTACAGCCTTGGTCAACAGGTAGGCCAGGCCTTCAAGCTGGATCCCGGCTTTGCCGCCAAAGCCGCCCCCAAGAGGTTTTGTGATAACAGTGATTTTACCAAGAGGCAGGTTAAAAGCGGCTGCCAGCAAACTGCGCACGACAAACGGAGCCTGGGTTGTGGAATGGATGATGATCTGGCCGTCTTCCAATATTTCAGCCGTCGAAGCCCGGGTTTCCATTGCCACATGGTCTCCTGGCGGAAAACTGAAAAACCCGGATATGTTGAAATCACTTGCTTTAAAACCTTCTTCGATATTGCCTTTGCGAATTTTAGTCCTGTTGGCAATGTTGCTGCCCGGTTCAGGGAAAATCGCCGGAATATGGCTGTAGATAGCCATATCCTCATGCAGGATTGGGGCACCCTCGGCCAGAGCTTCGGCGGGAGAAGTGATCACAGGCAATGGATCATACTCTACCCTAATTAGCGAAAGAGCCGCCTTTGCTTCCATCTCGCTGTCTGCAATAACCGCAGCCACCGGTTCACCGTAATGACGAACCTTGCCGCGGGCAAGCGGCGGTTTATCACCTAAATAAATGCCAATATTACCCGGCACATCATCTCCGGTTAAGACAGCTCGCACCCCGGGCTGCTGTTTAGCCGCGGAGCTGTCAATACTTTTAATAATCGCATGGGCATGCGGACTCACTTTCAGGACCGCGTGAAGAGTTTGCGGCATAAGCTGATCGCTTAAGTAGCGCAGCTTGCCTCGCACTTTATCGGGGCCGTCTTTCCGCGGCACCGAGACACCAATGTATTGCTGTTCAGCCATCAAGATTCCTCCTAAGGTTTCAGCAATAGAAGTCTACTTTTCTAAATGGTTCGACAAAGCCACTTTCATTCCTGCCCTTTCTCTGAACCGCCTGTTGATTCAGTGCCGCTATCTGATGTAAAATGTAAAAAGTCAGGGAAATGGAGAGATTTAAGCAGAAGCTTCAAAAAACAGCTTGAGCTATTCTTCATTACTTTTCGGGCATCAGGACATCCAGTATCGCTTTCAATTCACCAACATCGATCGCCAGTCCTTTAACCTGATCCGGATCCCCACCGGCCAGGGTGGCAAAGACAATCCCGCCGACCTCGCCCCGCCCGTTAAAAACCGGGCTGCCACTGCTACCGGGATAAATCATCGCTTCGATCACCAGGTGGGGCAGCTCCCGCCCATAAGCCTGGCGGTAGGCAACTACCTTGCCCCTGTTGGCAATCCTGGCAAATTGGAGGGGGTTGCCTATCAACAATACATCCTGGCCAATTGTCAAACCGCTAGTGGACAGGGGTACCGCAGGCAAACCATCTCCATCAAAATAGAGCAAGGCAAGATCGGTAACTTCAGACAAAAACCACTCAGAGATTAGAAACGAACCGTGCTCAGGGAACGATACCCTGACCAGTGCCGCATTTTCAACCAGGTGACGGTTGGTAACTACCAAACCGTCTTCGTTAATATTAAAACCGCTACCCCGGGTTGAACCAGTCCCGGTTTCCGCAAAAACCTGGACGACCGCTCCCCTGACTTCCGTGACCAGGGGATCGGAGGAAAGTGCCCATGATTCTTTTAAAAAGTGAAAAGCGGGTCCGCTAAATACTGATAACCAGCGGCCGGTTACAGTAAAAAAGAATATTAGCGCCAGCAGCAGGGCAACCAGCCTGGCCGCCTGACGTAAAATTTTTTGCCGTAGCTTTTCAGCCGGAAAGTCATCCTGATCGGCATATTTACTGTTTAAATCTGCGATCAGCTCACGATCGTCTCG
>JBFYYZ010000297.1:0-3373 GCA_041309745.1 Bacillota bacterium
ACGAAATACACCAACTGCGACAAATAGCAGTAAGCCACGTCTCAATCCACCGCATGGTCAACCTTTCCACCGTTGCGATATTCCGGTAGGTAGTCCGCTACCCAATAAGCCCTAGGAAAAAAGTTAATATGTGCTAATACCTCCTTTTGTTGGCAAAGGCCACTAATGAGAGCATAACCGGGACCTCAACCAGAACACCCACAACGGTTACCAGGGCAGCTGGTGACTGAAGTCCGAATAAGGCTATTGCAACGGCCACTGCCAGCTCAAAAAAGTTACTGGCACCTATCATAGCCGCAGGAGCACATACGGGATGGCTCAGTTTCAGCTTTTTACCTCCGTACCAGGCAAGAAAAAATATAAAGTAGGTCTGGATCACCAAAGGTACAGCCGCAAGGACTATTATAAGAGGATTATTGATGATGTTCTGACTCTGGAAGGCGAACAAAAGTACCAGCGTTACCAGTAGTGCTATTATGCTTACCGGCTTAAGCTTTGGCAAGAATTTATTCCTGAACCACTCCTCTCCTTTCGATCGGAGAAGCAGCCTCTGCGTTATAACACCGGCAACCAGTGGAATTACCACGAAAATAATGACACTGGCTACAAGAGTGTTATAGGGAATGATAACGTCGGTAATACCTAGCAGCAGACCCACTATCGGGACAAAAGCCACCAGTATTATCAGGTCGTTCACCGATACCTGAACCAGCGTATAGTTTGGATCACCATCGGTCAGGTACGACCAGACAAAAACCATAGCAGTGCAGGGAGCGGCACCGAGAATAATTGCTCCGGCAATGTACTCGCCGGCAAGCGCAGGGTCAATCCATGCCGAATATAGCTTCTCAAAGAATATCCATGCAAAGAAAGCCATGGTGAATGGCTTTATAAGCCAGTTTATAACTACCGTCCAAACCACACCACGAGGCTTCTTCCCTACCTGTTTAATACTCGTAAAGTCAATCTGAAGCATCATAGGATAAATCATCAGCCAGATAAGAATAGCTATAGGGATATTCACCCGCGCTATCTCCCAGCGGCTAATAATCTCTATGCCATCACCAAATATGAGACCAATGCCAACTCCCGCCAAAATGCCAAGAGCAACCCATATTGTAAGATACTTCTCAAATACACCGAGACTCTTTTTCGGTTTTTCGTTTATTACAACTTCTTTAAAAGATCCTGCCATTTTTTTTTGATCTTAAAGGTTTACACTTATTTAATCTTCTGAGGACAATTACTATTTTTTGTAAGCAGTTACCGTTATTGAAATAATACCGGTATCGCCCTTCCTGAAGGTCTCTATCTCATTTATTGACAAATAGTTACCAAGCAGTGTTTCAGGGAGTTCAATATTTCGCTGCTTTTGTATATCAACATCCTTAAAGCCAGCATTATGAATCAGATTAAGGTACTCATCAATTTGCACAGCCCCTGAAACACATCCGGCATACATCTCTGCATCCTCCTTAAGTTTGTCGGGCAGTTCACCCTTAATCACCACGTCTGAAACCGAAAAATGACCCCCTGGCTTTAATACTCTGAATATCTCACTGAAAGCTTTCCTCTTATCAGGTACCAGATTAAGTACACAGTTTGAAATCACAACATCGTAAGAGTTGCTATTCAGAGGCATTTCCTCTATATCTCCGGAAACAAATTCAACATTATCAAAACCGAGTTTTGAAGCATTCTTACGGGCCTTGTCCACCATCTCTGCTGTGAAGTCCAGGCCGGTTACATGTCCCTCTGCTCCCACCAGAGCCCGTGCAACAAAGCAATCATTACCAGCTCCACTGCCCAAATCAAGTACAGAATCACCCTTTTTTATCCCTGCATAATCGGTGGGAATACCGCAACCAAGACCAAGGTCGGCATCAGCATTATATCCATCAAGCTTATCATAACTCTCGCTGAAATCTGTAAAGCCTGTCCCGCAGCATGAGGATGATGGTCCGCAACAGCATCCGGTGACGGCTAACCCGTCCGACTGAATGGCTATCTGGCCATATTTTTCCTTAACTACCGTTTTGATGTCCTTTTCTTTCATCAGTTTTGAATTTTCTTTTAAAGAATTGCTCTGTGTATTCGCCCTTAACCTAAATGGTCTAAATCTGAGGCTTAATCTCGTCAGTGTAGAATTTGTAGAAAGCCTCCTTAATCTCATCCCTTACGCGGATATATTCGCTCCAGATAAAATCATCGGTTCCTGTAGCAAAAGATGGATCGTCAAAACCTATGTGCAGTCGCTTTTTAACTTTGCCTAGAAATGCAGGACAGTTTTCATTGGCTCCACCGCAAACGGTAATTACATAGTCCCACTCATCATCAAGGTACATGTCGACAGAATCGGAGGTGTGGTGACTAATGTCAATTCCAATCTCCTTCATCGCTGCTACCGCTTTAGGGTTTAGCTTTCCCGAGGCCTCGGTTCCGGCTGAGCGTACAATCATTCTTTTATCAAACGACACCATAAATCCATGGGCCATCTGGCTCCGGCATGAGTTGCCGGTACATAATATCAGAATCTTCATCACATATAACTAGTTAGTTTACTACCTATTAACAAATTATTGTCTTTACTTCAAGTAACTTCAGAAAGTGATCATACTCCTTACAAAGAGCCTCGATTGCAATTCCCTCGCTTCTTAAATGGCACCGAAAATCAGTCCGGCGATGGTTGAAAGTACCACAACAAGTAATACGTAAACCACGGTTTTCTGGGTTCCCATAACGCCTCTTATAACAAGCATGTTCGGCAGAGAAAGCGATGGCCCCGCAAGAAGTAGCGCCAGGGCCGGTCCCTTGCCCATTCCCGATGCCAGCAGACCCTGGATAATGGGGACCTCGGTTAGGGTAGCAAAGTACATAAATGCTCCCACAACTGAAGCAAAGAAGTTTGAGAAAACCGAGTTGCCCCCAACGAGAGCCGATATCCAGTTGTTTGGAATTACTCCGGCAATGGCTGTATCGTCGTGTGTGGAGCCGAGCAGAAAACCGGCTATTACAACACCAATTGCGAGCAGCGGAATGATCTGCTTGGTAAATCCCCAGGAAGAGATTATCCACTCCCTGTTTTCACTGGATTCAGTTTTGTCCATCAGGTTGATGGCCGATACTGCTGCAATACCAACCACCATGGTGATAATCGGATTACCGGTTGCTATGGCAGTAAGAGCAGTAGCCAGAGCCCCTGTAATAACTTGCCAGGTCTTTAGCTTCAGTATTCTTATCATCGAATAAACAAGTGCCAGACCAAATGCCCCGGTTATATACCATTTATATGCCCATAGATAATACCAGACACTGCTTGTATCTGTTTCAGCCGGCCGACCCCAGTTTGCAAAGACTAAGATTAAGACAAGAG
>JBFYYZ010000298.1:0-3840 GCA_041309745.1 Bacillota bacterium
ACGGCTGCTGTTAAAGGGGCCGCTGTCCTGATCAGGGCTTTCGGTCAAATCTATAATAAACTCTGTATCTGTTATCTCGACAGTAGCCTTATAGAACTGCCCGTTAGCAGAACCAAAAGCATCCCCGATTGCTCCCCCGATTAAACATCCGCTATAGTGTCCCTGGTTATATTTCATGTTTATCACAATTACATCCCATTCTTCAGATTTGCTAAATTTTTTGGGGACAACGCTGATTTCTGGTTAGTTATTCAAATGGAATATGATCTTAGAACGGAAAGCGCAGCAATTAACTGTGTTCTGGAAGAGATTGAAGAATACAGATAACCCTTCCGCTTAAAAGATATTCTTAAAAACGGTCCTTGATCATTCTTTTTCTTTTGTGCTAAAGTACGATTATGATTACCTATATTATTAACGATAAATGCGTTTTTTGCGATTCCTGCATATCAGTCTGTCCGGCAGAGGCGATCAAAAAAGGATATCCCCTTTACTACATTGATCAGGAAAAATGCCAACAATGCGGTGAATGTGCTCAGGTTTGTGGTTTCGGGGCTATCGACACAATCGAAAAAGATTAAATCGACCTCGCTGCTTTTTACCTAATTGCTCTTCAGGAAGCTTTCTCTAAATCTTCCAACTCCCGGCGATCCGAGTTGCTGCCGAACACTACAGCCAGGATCAAGGCCAGTCCAACTAATCCTACCGCCAACCAGGCGGCCGGAACTATTCTGTCCAGCAACATATTAAGGACAAACCCAGCGGTTATCGCAGTCGTAATCATAATCAGGGCTGATTTAAACATATCTTTAACTCCCATCTCTTTAATCAAAACCGTAAAAGTCGCGGCACAGGGGAAATAAGCAGCTAAAACGACGGCGCCGACTACAACCTGACGGGCGTCTAAACCAAGGGGTATCAGCATCGCCACGGCAACATCTTTGCGCAAAAAACCAATCAACAAAGTTGAAACAGCTTCACCTGGCAACCCGAGCAGCCCCTGAATGACTGGAGCAAAAAGAATTCCAAGAAAATCTATCACACCTATGGTGTACAAAATATTGACTACCAGTATCCCTCCCAGGATATAGGGCGTAGCATGAACTATTAACCCCTTGACTCTCATGCCCAGCTTTTTTGCCTGGGCTTTCAAACTTGGAATCCGATAGGGAGGGATCTCAACTACCATTGAAGGCGTATACCCTGGCATCACTCTGTCCATAATTAACCCCAGCACAATCCAGATAAAAAACAGGCTTGAAAAGACCACGGCCAGATAAGCGCCGCCGAAACGACCTACCAACCCTACGATCATTGCCAGCTGGGCCATACAGGGTATCGCTACAGCCATCAGGGTGCAGGCAATAAATCGTTCACGGCGGCTTTCCAGGTTGCGGGCTGAAAGAGCTGCCGGAACATTGCACCCAAATCCAAGAACCATGGGAATGATTGAATATCCGTGTAAACCAAGGCTATGCATGCCGCGATCGAGCATCACCGCTAACCGGGGCAGGTAGCCGGAATCTTCAAGGAAACCTAGCACCAAATAAAAAACAGTCAGGAATGGCAAAACTACTCCAAACTCTACAAATACACCGGTGGTTAAAACACCCATCGATTCTTCAAAAGCAATAGCATCATCAATTAGCCTGCCGATTAGGATGTTGTGCAAAAAACCGCTTCCTCCCAGAAGTTCACTGAGGCGAGTAAGCACCGGTTCATAAAGCGCAGAGAAAAAATATGTTTCCAAAAAACCGGCAATATATTCTCCAACTCCGATGACCATCTGAAAGGCGAGATACAAAACCAACGCAGCAATGGGGATTCCGGTCAGCGGTTTTAAGCTGGCATCCTGCAGGCTTTCAAGCCAACTGTGATGGCGATGGACAATTACCTGCACTTCTTCAACAATACACCCCACGAAAGACCAACGTTCGGCAGTTTCTTTTTTCGGCAGGGCTATGCTTCTGGCTTTGGGAATAGCTTCAACCAGATCTCGTAAGCCCTCCCCGCTAATCGCCACTGTCGGAATAACCGGAACCCCTAAAAGCTGCTCCAGCTTTTCCAGATCGATTTTGACACCTTTATGTTTTGCTTCGTCAATCATGTTTAACGCTATAATAACTGGCACATTACGCTCCAGAACCTCAGCTGTCAGATATAAGTTACGCTCCAGGTTTGTAGCATCAACCACATTAATGACCAGATCGGCCTGATCAACCAGTGAAGCAGCCACTTCTTCAACTTTAGATGATGGTTTAAGACTATAGGTACCCGGTGCATCAAGGATTTCATACCTTTCATCGTTTGTACTAAGCTGTCCACGGGTAAACTCAACTGTCGTGCCGGCATAATTAGAAATCATTACCTTGGAGCCGGTTAATTGAGAAAATACTACACTTTTACCAACATTGGGATTACCGACCAGGACTATTTTCTTCATTGCTTTGGACCTCCACCATTATCCGTGAAGCTTTCCCGTATCCGACCGCAACCTGAAAATTATCTATACACACAGCGACCGGACCACGGTTAAACATTGCGCTTATTATTTTAACAGTCTTTCCCTGCCGTAAACCAATCTGGCCCAATTTATCAGTAAATCCGGGACCACCCTTAAGAGCCGTAATAACACCAACTTGCCCCGGCTTCATTTCAACCAGTGATTTTTCCATCTAACCATCCTCCGATCAAATTCCTTAATTATTATAGTACCAGCCAACTTTTTGTTTTAAATCTGCGTCAATATCCAGGGTATCAAGATATTCTAAAAGTTTTTCAAATGTTTCTTTGCTCAAATCGTGTTCCATCAAACAAGCATCTTTTTCGGCGGCCTCAATTGAAACACCGAGAACTTGGGTTAAAAAACCATAAATAACCTGATGTCTGTGCCTGATTCTAAGGGCATATCTTTCTCCCTCCGCGGTCAGCTCTACCGGTCCGTAGCGGTCCTGAGTGATCAATCCTTTCTCTTTTAATAACGAAAGTGCCTTAATTACACTCGGTTTAGCAATATCCAAACGTTGAGCGATGTCTGTAACCCGGGCAGTTTTATTCTCGCGAATCAAGCTGAGAATAGTTTCCAGGTAATCCTGAAGAGAAGCAGTAACCTGTAAACTGTATACCATGATCACTTCACCACCATATATGTTAGTGTTATATAACATTTAGATCATTTAAAAGCTTCTCTTTGTTAGGAGAAGCTAACATCAACTTAGCACCTGATTTCTTCGCTGTCAATAGATCAGCTAAAGATTTGCTGGTTTCTTTTTTTGTTAGCACGATTACATTCTACACAGCTGTCATTAAAAAGTAACCCTCTTGTAATATTTTCGTATTGATACGGCATTATAATAAAGATTAAGTTGATCCCGAGAATGTTTAGTAGAAAGCGCTTACGCGTGTTGCTAAGGTTTAGAATCTGTAACGTTCATTAAATAAATCCGTAGCTGTTTTTATAATTACTTCTCTTAACTCAAGCTTCTGAGTCCACTCTTTCGGGATACTACCTAAGCCTAAATATGCTCCCACTATGTTTCCGGTTATCGCTCCCGTGCTGTCACTATCGCCACTATAAACCCAGGCTAACTCTTCAAACTTAGGGTGGCCTTGAGTTACCAACCATCTAAGGTAAGCATGGTAAACCCTTAAAAGTGTTCCTGATTATAATTCATGTTTATCACAATTACATCCCATAAAAAGATATTCTTAAATATTTCACTTTTAGATAGGCATAAATGTTCGGCAACATCAAGTATTATGGCTTTTAGTGTCCCGATCTTTAATGGAGTATGTTTAGGTATTGTTATATGGTGCTTACCTTCCTTGGTAGTTGTTAAT